>JAEXBL010000011.1 GCA_023394015.1 Pseudomonadota bacterium
TCCTCGGTGCCCCTGGTCACGTCCACCCCGGCGCAGGCCGCGCTGCTGGTCGGGCTGCTGATGCAGGGCAGCAACCTGGGCCAGGCGCTCGGGCCCGTGCTGGTCGGCAGCACGGTGGACCGCCACGGCTGGCCGGGCGCTGCGGTCTGGGTGGTCGCCGCGGCGCTGACCATGGGCCTGACCGCCCGCCACAAGCCTGCTCGCAGGCACGCCTAGACAGGCAAAGACCCCTTTTTCAACCCAGGAGCTCAAGATGAACTCTCCCCGACTCGATCCCCACGCACTGGCGCCCAAGGCCGCCAGGGCACTCACCCAGCTGTCATTCGCCACCGGCGCCACGCTGGACAAGCGGCTGAAGGAACTGGTGAACCTGCGCATCAGCCAGATCAACGGTTGTGCGTTCTGCATCGACATGCACTGGGCCGACCTGGTGAAGCAGGGCATGGAGCCACGGCACATCAATGCCGTGGCCGGCTGGCGCGAGGCGCGGCAGTTCTTCAGCGACGCGGAGCGTGCCGCGCTCGAGTGGGCTGAAGCCGTGAATGCACTGCCACAGCGCGGGCCAAGCGACGCCGACTTCGAGGCGCTTCAGCGGCACCTGAGCGATGCGGCCATCGCCGACCTGACCTTCGCCGTTGGCGCCATCCGCGCCTGGAACATGCTCAACGCCAGCCTGCACATCCCGGTGCCCGAAGTGCCGTACGCGGCCGGCTGAGGTCAGGCGGCACGGCTTTGAAGATGAGCGCTGACCGCGATGGAACTTGCGCTTGGGAGCATGATCCGATACAAACATACGCCGTATATATAAAGGCTTCCCATGATCAGTGCGCACGTGTTCATCGCCGTCAGCCTGGATGGCTTCATCGCCCGGCCGGATGGCGATATCGGCTGGCTCCTGCAACGCGACGACCCGGCGGAGGATCACGGCTATCAGGACTTCATTGCCGACAAGGACGTCATCGTCATGGGGCGAGGCAGTTACGAGAAGGTGCTGACCCTGGGCCCGTGGCCCTACGATCTGCCCGTGGTGGTGCTTTCCGAGCGGCTGGCCGGTACCCAGGTGCCGGAAGAGCTGAAAGGCAAGGTTCGCTTCTGCTGCGACGCACCGAAGGCCGTCATCAAGAAACTGGCCGACGAGAACCTGCGCCGCATTTACGTCGATGGCGGGCAACTGGTGCAGTCGTTCCTGCGCGAGGGGCTGGTTGCCGACATGGTAATCACCACGGTCCCGGTGCTGATCGGCTCGGGAAAGCGGCTGTTCGGCGATCTGCCAGAAGACATTGACCTGAGGCTGCTTGCCAGCCGTAGCTTTCCCTCGGGTCTGGTGCAGTCCACCTACCGAATCGCCGCATGAGCCGCCCGCGCGGACGCCCGGCCCGGGGCGCGGGGGTGACGCGCGACGACATCCTGGCCGCCGCGCTCAGTGTGCTGGATGAAGGCGGTGGACGCGGATTGACGATGCGGGCTGTGGCCGCCCGACTGGGGGTCACGCCCATGAGCCTGTACCACCACGTCGAGGACCGCACGGGCTTGCTTCGGGCCGTGTCGGATCGGGTCTATGCCGAAGTGCTCGACGGTGTCGGCGAGACACAGGATCAGCGCGAGGAAGTTCAACAGATCCTGATGCGCTATCACGAGGCCGTGTGCCGCCACCCGCAACTGACACTGCAGATCTTTGCCACGCCAGAAGCCTTTGCCGGCGTCACGCGGCAGATCACGGAGCGCCTGACGACGCTGCTCTCGGGCATGACCACCGAGCCCCTGTTGTGGCGCGACATCCTGGTTGACCACGCCCACGGAAGCGGCCTTCCCATTTCCACCATCAGTGGAGATCAGAAGCAAACACAGGCCTTACGAGAACAGTATCGACAGGCACTGGAGCGCCTGCTGGATGCCTTGACCCGGGAACAGTAGAGTTTGTCTCCGAAGCGAGTACGACATTTGGGCCGCCTATCCGGGCAAATCGTTTTGCCTGATCAGGCTCTTGGAGCACAGTCATGCGCTCCTTTGAAACCCTCTGGATCAATGCAGTCTCTTCTCACCAGGGCGTAAGGTCAGCACGCGCACACCGCTTCCGGTGACGGCCACCGTGTGCTCGAACTGGGCGGACAGCTGGCCGTCGCGCGTGACGACCGTCCAGCCATCTTCTTCCGTTCGGACGGCCCGCCTGCCTTGGTTCACCATGGGCTCGATGGTGAACACCATGCCTTCTTGCAACACCACGCCGGTTCGCGACTTGCCCCAATGCAGGACCTGGGGCTCCTCGTGCATTTCACGGCCGATGCCATGGCCACAGTATTCCCTGACGATCGAATAGCCGTGCCTGCGGGCGTGCCGCTCGATGGCGTGGCCCACATCGCCGAGCGTGGCGCCTGGACGGACGGCCTGGATGCCTTTCCACATCGCCTCATAGGCCACTTGCACCAGCCGCCGAGCCGACGGTGACACCTCGCCCACCAGATAGGTCTTGCTGGAATCGGCGATGTAGCCGTTCTTCTCCAGCGTGATGTCGAAATTGACGATGTCCCCGTCCTGCAGGAGATCCGCGGAAGAAGGGACGCCGTGGCAGACCACATGGTTGCGCGAGGCGTTGAGCGCGTAGGCGTACCCGTACTGCCCCTTGCTGGCCGGACGGGCGTCAAGTCCACTAACGATGAGGCCATCGACCAGATCGTTGACCTGCATGGTGGACATCCCGATCAGGGTCAATTGATCCAGGTGGCTGAACACTTGCGCCAGCAGTCGGCCTGATTCCGCCAACAGGGCAATTTCGTCCGGGCGCTTGGTCATGGCGACGCCGTCTGAACGCCTGGCGCCGCCACCCCAGCGGCCTGCAGCTCACGGGCGACGATCTGGTTGAAGCTCAGCGTCGGGTTCAACTCACACAGCATGCCGATCCTGATCCAGAAGGCCGCCTGTGCGTTGATCGACCGGCACGACACGGCGCTGGCCTTGCGCAATTGATCGTGCAGGTTGTCGTCGATGTTCACGATGCCCATGCTGCTCGCCTTACATGATCCATATACGAATCATATAGCCCAACCAGCACTGACGCAAATGGACCTCGAGGAATGGCTGAAGCTGCGCTATCGCGCCATTCAATGGACTACCTGCCCTCCTGGAAAAGCCCCGCAGGCCTACTGCCCTGCCCTGCCGAGCAGAGCAAGCCATCCAGAACCATGGCTTCTACCGCCTCGCCCAATGGTAGAAAACATGGTGTAAAAAAGAAAAAAGCGGCTCGAAAGCCGCTTGTTTTCAGGATCACTGGCGGAGACGGAGTCCGCCGGATAGATAGTCCCACGTTGTCCCGTGGTCTACTGAAAACGTAGTGCTGGCGCGGGTTTGCGCCTGTTTGGTTATCTTGCATTGTCCTAGATAGTCCCATAGAATCGCATCGTCGAATGTGGGTAGAAAGTAGGGTTGAATATGGCAAGGGCAATCGAGCGGCTGAGTGCGTTGCAGGTCACCAGAACCAAGAAGCCGGGCTACTACTGCGATGGGGCCGGGTTGTATCTGCAAGTCGCCATCGGTGGCAGCAAATCATGGGTACTGCGCTACACCTTGGACGGGCGCACGCGCGATATGGGGCTGGGCAGCGCTGCCACGTTCACGCTGGCTGAGGCACGCGAGCGTGCCAAGGACGCGCGCAAGCTGCTGGCTGACAAGCTAGATCCGATTGCAGCGCGGCAGGAAGCACAGCGTGAGCGCCGCCGGGCTGAGGCTCGGACGCTGCTGTTCAACGACGCCGCCGCCCGCTACATCGCCGCCCATGAGGCCGGATGGAAGAACGCGAAGCACGCCGCGCAGTGGACTGCCACCTTGGAGACCTACGCCGCGCCCGTCATTGGAGATATGGACGTGGCGACCATCGGCACCGAAGACGTTATGCGCGTGCTGAAGCCGATTTGGGCGGTGAAGCCTGAGACCGCATCGCGCCTGCGTGGGCGCATCGAAAACGTCTTGGATTGGTGCACCGTGCAAGGCCACCGCACCGGCGATAACCCGGCACGCTGGAAAGGTCACTTGGACAAGCTGCTGCCCGCACGTTCCAAGGTGCAGAAGGTAGAGCACCATCCGGCCCTGCCGTGGCGCGAGATTGGCACCTTCATGCAAGCCCTGCGCGCCATGCAAGGCACTGCCGCGCGCGCCGTGGAGCTGATCATCCTGACCGCCTGCCGCACGTCCGAAGCCTTCAATGCCGACTGGCGCGAGGTTGACCTGGCGCAGCGCACATGGACGATTCCGGCTGTTCGCATGAAGGCAGGCAAGGAGCACGTCATTCCGCTGTCTGATGCCGCCGTGAGCGTGCTGCAAGCCCAGGCCGCAGCGCACGGCATGGAGGGCTACATCTTCCCCGGCACCAAGCCCGGCGCGCCGCTGTCGAACATGGCCGGGCTGGCGCTGCTCAAGCGCATGGGCCGCGCAGACCTGACGGTTCACGGCTTCAGATCAAGCTTCCGAGATTGGGCTGGCGAATCTTCAAACCACCCGCGCGAAGTGATCGAGCACGCGCTGGCGCACCGCCTGAAGGACAAGGCCGAGGCCAGCTATGCGCGCGGCACGCTGTTTGAAAAGCGCCGGGTATTGATGGCCGACTGGGCCGCGTACTGCGACCGGGCGCAGATGCCGGGCGACGTGGTGCCGATTCGCACCAAGAGCGCGTGAGGAAGGGTGTGACG
>JAEXBL010000041.1 GCA_023394015.1 Pseudomonadota bacterium
ACGGCCAGATGATGGAAATCGACGGCCTGGCGCCGCTAAAGAAGACCGAGAAGCACGATATCGACGTCGTCATCGACCGCCTGCGCATCCGGCCCGAAAGCAAGCAGCGCCTGGCCGAGAGCTTCGAGACCGCCCTGCAGCTGGCCGACGGCCGCGCGCTGGCGCTGGACATGGACGGCGGGCGCGAACAGGTCTTCTCCAGCCGCTACGCCTGCCCGGTTTGCAGCCACAGCCTGCCCGAGCTGGAGCCGCGCCTGTTCAGCTTCAACAATCCCATGGGCGCCTGCCCCAGTTGCGACGGCATCGGCCAGGTCGGCTTCTTCGACCCCAAGCGCGTGGTCGCCTTCCCCGAACTGAGCCTGGCCGCCGGCGCCATCCGCGGCTGGGACCGCCGCAACGCGTTCACGCACTCGCTTCTGACCAGCCTGGCGGCGCACTACGAATTCGACATCGAAACGCCCTTCGAGGAGCTGCCCGAGGCGCTGCGCGACAAGGTGCTGTACGGCTCGGGCGACGAGGAAATCTCGTTTCTCTACCTCAACGAGAAAGGCCGCAGCACGGTCAAGCGCCACACGTTCGAGGGCGTGATCCCGAACCTGGAACGCCGCTGGCGCGAGACCGATTCGGCCACCGTGCGCGAGGAGCTGGGCAAGTACCGCAACATCAAGACCTGCCCGGACTGCGCCGGCTCGCGCCTGCGCCCCGAAGCGCGCAACGTGCTGATCGGCCAGGACCCGCGCGGCGGCGAGGGCCACGGCCAGGCCATCTACGAGGTCGAGGCCATGCCGCTGTCGACCTGCCTGGCGTGGTTCCGCGCGCTCAGCCTGACCGGCGCCAAGCAGGAGATCGCGCAGCGCATCGTGCGCGAGATCGAGGCGCGCCTGAGCTTTCTGAACAACGTGGGGCTGAACTACCTGTCGCTGGACCGCAGCGCCGACACCATCTCGGGCGGCGAGGCGCAGCGCATCCGCCTGGCCAGCCAGATCGGCTCGGGCCTGACCGGCGTGATGTACGTGCTGGACGAGCCCTCCATCGGCCTGCACCAGCGCGACAACGACCGCCTCATCGGCACCCTGCAGCACCTGCGCGACCTCGGCAACAGCGTCATCGTGGTCGAGCACGACGAGGACATGATCCGCATGGCCGACTGGGTCGTGGACATGGGCCCGGGCGCCGGCGAGCACGGTGGCGAAGTGGTGGCCCAGGGCGACCCCGACACGGTGCAGCGCGACCCGGCCTCGCTGACCGGCCAGTACCTCAGCGGCGCGCGCGCCATCGCGATTCCCGAGCGCCGCCCGGTCGGCGACGACCAGCCCTGGCTGGTGCTGTCGGGCGCCACCGGCAACAACCTGAAGAACGTGGACCTGCGCATCCCGGCGGGCCGCCTGGTCTGCGTGACCGGGGTTTCCGGATCGGGCAAGTCCACCCTGGTCAACGACACGCTGGCCGTCGCCGTGTCGCGCCAGCTGCACCACGCGCAAAGCGAGCCCGCCCCCTACGCCTCGATGCAGGGGCTGGAGAATTTCGACAAGATCATCAGCGTGGACCAGAGCCCCATCGGGCGCACGCCGCGCAGCAATCCGGCCACCTACACGGGCCTGTTCACGCCCATCCGCGAGCTTTTCGCCGGCGTGCCCGAGGCGCGCACCCGCGGCTACGATCCGGGCCGCTTCAGCTTCAACGTCAAGGGCGGGCGCTGCGAGGCCTGCCAGGGCGACGGCGTGGTCAAGGTGGAGAAGCACTTCCTGCCGGACATGTACGTGCCCTGCGACGTCTGCCACGGCAAGCGCTACAACCGCGAGACGCTGGAGATCCGCTACCGCGGCCGCAACATCAGCGAGGTGCTGGACCTGACGGTGGAGCAGGCGCTCGAATACTTCGAGTCCGTGCCGGCCATCGCGCGCAAGCTGCACACGCTGATCGACGTGGGCCTGTCCTACATCCGGCTGGGCCAGAGCGCCACCACCCTGTCCGGCGGCGAGGCGCAGCGCGTGAAGCTGTCGCAGGAACTGTCGCGCCGCAGCACCGGGCGCACGCTGTACATCCTGGACGAGCCCACCACGGGCTTGCATTTCCGCGATATCGAGCTACTTTTGCAGGTGCTGAACCAGCTGGTCGACAGCGGCAACACGGTGCTCATCATCGAGCACAACCTGGACGTCATCAAGACGGCCGACTGGATCGTCGACATGGGCCCCGAGGGCGGCGACGGCGGCGGCCGCGTGGTCGCCCAGGGCACGCCCGAGGAGGTCGCCGCCACCGAGGCCAGCCACACCGGCCAGTACCTGGGCAAGCTGCTGCGCCGCACCGCGCAACAATCGTGACCACTCTCAACCCATAAGGGGACCCGCGGCATGTACACCCTGATCATCGCCAACAAGAACTACTCTTCCTGGTCCATGCGGCCGTGGATCGCGCTGCGCGCCGCCGGCATCCCCTTCGAAGAGCAGAAGCTCGCCTTGTTCTCCGAGGCGTTCGCGCAACGCCTGGGCGCGCTCACGCCGGCGGGCCTGGTGCCCGTGCTGCTGGACGGCGACTTCGCGGTCTGGGATTCGCTGGCCATCTGCGAGTACGCGGCGGAACGCCATCCCGAGGCGCAGCTGTGGCCGCAGGACGCGCGCGCCCGCGCCCGGGCGCGCTCGCTGGCCGCGCAGATGCACAGCGGCTTCGGCGCGCTGCGCCAG
>JAEXBL010000085.1 GCA_023394015.1 Pseudomonadota bacterium
CCCTCCCCCTGAACGACCAACATCGAGCGCCCGCCTTGGCTGGTGCGCGGGCAACCGCCTGGATGCAACCAAACATGACTTCGCTTCGCTCAATGACCGGCGCTGTCGCGCCATGACAAATGACAAAGCGCATCGGCCCACACGGCGGCTTTGTCATTTGTCATGCGCTCGCCAGAGCGCGGTCATTTGTCATGGGCTTCATGCGCTGCGGGTGACACGCAGCACCCTGGACGATTGAAATGAACATCGCCATCCTCGGCGCCGGCATCATCGGCGTGACCACGGCCTACGAGCTGGCCGCCGACGGCCACCAGGTGACGGTGTTCGAGCGCCACGCCAGCGTGGCCGAGGGCGCCAGCTTTGCCAACGCCGGCGTGGTGGCGCCGGGCTACGTCACGCCCTGGGCCGCGCCCGGCATGCCGGCCAAGGTGCTGCGCCACCTGCTGGCGCGCCACGCGCCGGTGCGCCTGCGCCGCCCGCTGGCGGCGGCCGACCTGGGCTGGATGCGGCAGTGGCGCCGCGCCTGCGACCCCGCCACCTACAGCGCCAACCGCAGCCGCATGCAGCGCCTGGCCTTCTACAGCCACCACCGGCTGCACGAGCTGGCCGCGCGCATGGACTACGACTTCGACCGCAGCAACGGCTACCTGGTGCTGCTGCGCGGCGAGCGCGACCAGCGCCTGGCCCGGCCCGGCCTGGCGCTGCTGCGCGAGCTGGGCGTGCCGTTCCACGAGGTCAGCGCCGACGAGGCGCGCCAGATCGAGCCGGCCCTGCACCCGCACACGCCGCTGGCCGGCGCCATCCACCTGCCGCAGGACGAGGTCGGCAACTGCCGCCAGTTCGCCGTGATCCTGCGCGACGCGGCCGAGCAACTCGGCGCGCGCTTCGTGTTCAACACCGCCGTCAGCGCCGTGGACAAGGCACAACCCGCTGCGCTTTATATGGCCAACGAGCCGGCGCCGCAGACCTTCGACGCCGTCGTGCTGTGCGCCGGCGTGCAGTCCGCCGCGCTGCTGCGCCCGCTGGGCCTGCGCCTACCGCTGCGGCCGGTGTACGGCTACTCGATCAGCGCCCACATCCCCGAGCCCCTGCACGCCCCGAGAAGCGGCGTGATGGACGAGCGCTACAAGGTCGCCATCACCCGCATGGGCCAGCGCGTGCGCGTGGCCGGCTCGGCCGAGATCGGCGGCACGCCCGAGGCCATGAACGAGGCTGCCATCCAGACCCTGTACAAGGTGCTGGCCGACTGGTTCCCCGGCGCGGCGCGGTTGTCCAGCGGCGTGCAGGTGTGGAAGGGCGCGCGCCCCATGCTGCCCGACGGCCCGCCCCTCATCGGCGCCAGCGGCCTGCCCGGGCTTTGGCTGAACCTGGGCCACGGCTCCAGCGGCTGGGCGCTGGCCTGCGGCTCGGCCCGCGTGCTGGCCGACCAGATTGCCGGCCGCGCGCCGGAAATCGATGCCGAAGGGCTGGACGTACAAAGGTTCGGCGTTCGGCGTTGAGCGTTCAGCGAGAAATACCGGAACTTTCCAACGCCGCTTTTCCAACCCGCTCAACGCTCAACGCTCAACGCTCAACGCTCAACGCTCAACGCTCAACGCTCAACGCCCAACGCTCAACGCCGAACCTCGCAGCCCATAATGATCGGCATGCCCCGCCTGCTGCCACTCGATTGCCGCGCGCCGCTGTTCGACCTGGCCGCCACGCGCCGCATCGAGGCGGCGGCGCAGGCCGCCCTGCCCGCGCACACGCTGATGCAGCGCGCCGGGCTGGCCACGGCGCGGCTGGCGCTGGCGCTGTGCCCGCACGCGCGCACCGTCTGGATCGCCTGCGGCCCCGGCAACAATGGCGGCGACGGGCTGGAGGCAGCCATGCACCTGCGCCAATGGGGGCTGAACCCCGTCGTCACCTGCCTGGGTGACGAGGCCCGGTTGCCGGCCGACGCCCTTGCCTCGCTGCAGCGTGCCCGCGCGGCCCAGGTGCTGTTTGCCGATGAGGCGCCCGAACTCGGCCCCGCCGACCTGTGCATCGACGCCCTGCTCGGCATCGGCGCCACGCGCGCACCCGCCGGGCGCATAGCCGCGCTGCTGGCGCAGATGCACGCCGGCGCGGCCACGCTGCTGGCCGTGGACGTGCCCAGCGGCCTGCAGGCCGACACCGGCTGCTGGCCCACGGCGGAAACCATCGGTTCAATAGCTGCCCACGCCCACCCGACAGGCGCTGAAGGCCGGATCGGCGGGAAGAACGCAGCCGGTCGCCGGCACACCCTGAGCCTGCTCACCCTCAAGCCCGGCCTGTTCACCGCGCAGGGCCGCGACGCCTGCGGCACGCTGTGGTTCGACGACCTGGGCGTGGCGCCCGGCGATGAGCCGCCCACCGCCTGGCTGAACGCCGCGCCGCCGCCCGCGCCGCGCCCGCACGCCAGCCACAAGGGCAGCTTTGGCGACGGGGCGGTGATCGGCGGCGAGACCGACACCATGCGCGGCACGGCCATGGCCGGCGCGGCGCTGCTGGCCGCCTCGGCGGCGC
>JAEXBL010000124.1 GCA_023394015.1 Pseudomonadota bacterium
CCTTCAAGGCCTCGACGATGCGCGGGATCTCGAAGCGGCTCTCCACATTGAGCATGCCCAGGTCGTAGGTGGTGACCGGGCGCCGCCCCTTGCTGCGGCCGTCGCCGGGCTTGCGGCCGAGGGCGGCGTCGGCGTTCTTCAGTTGGCGCTCGATCAGTGCCTCGAAGGCCTCGCCGCCGGGTGCGTTGCCCACGTGGGCCAGGTCGGCGAAGCGCACCGCGGTGCGGATCTGCGCCGGCGTCAGGCCCTTGCGCTCGGTCAGCTTGGCGACGAAGGCGTCGCTCACGGCCACGCCCTCCAGCGTCTTGCGAATGAGCTGCTCGCGCGCGCCGGGCGGGGGCGACTTCAGCTCCAGGTGGTAGGCGAAGCGGCGCCGGAACGCCGGGTCGATCTGCTCGATGCGGTTGGTGACCCAGATGGTCGGCACCGGGTTGCTCTCCAGAATCTGGTTGACCCAGGCCTTGCCGCTGACGCTGTGGCCCATCGGCCCGGGCAGCGCCTGCTGTTCGGCGCGCGCCATCAGGCCGGCGGCGTCGACGCTGATCGGCGGGAACACGTCCTCCACCTCGTCGAACAGCAGCGCCGCCTCCTGCGAGCCCTTCAGGAACACCTGCGCGATCTGCATCGAGCGGTAGCGGTCGCGGCCCGACAGGCTGTTGCCGTCGCGGTCGGCGTACTCGACTTCGAAAAGGTCCAGCCCGGCCTCCTGCGCCACCACCTTGGCCAGCTCGGTCTTGCCGGTGCCGGGCGGGCCGTACAGCAGCACGTTCACGCCCTGCGCCTGCGTGGCCTGGGCCTTGCGCAGCAGGTGGATCAGCACCTGCACGTCGTCGCCGACGAACTCGAAGTCGCTCGCCTTCAGCGCGCTCTTGCTCGCCGGGCGGGTGAACACCGCCATCAGCTCGGCGCGGTCGCGGTATTCGCGCATCAGCACCGGCGGCAACTTTTCGCTGACCTTCATCAGGTCGGCCAGGTCGGTGATGCTGTGCTCGGAGATCAGGTTCTCGACCAGGCCGATGCGCTCCAGCCGGCCGCCGGCGCGCAACGCCTCGCCCACCTCGGCGGCGGTCACGCCGGCCAGCGTGGCAATGGCGGCGTAGGCTTCGGGCGCGTTGTTGACCTTGAACTCGACCAGGATGCTGCGCAGGTCGCGCTGGTAGCGCGCCAGCGTGCCGTACAGCAGCAGCGCGCGCTCGGCCTTGTTGAGCTGCAGCAGGTTCGACAGCGCGTCGATGTTCTTCTCGACCAGGGTGGACTGCTTCTTCAGCGCGTGGTTGAGCCACTGGCCGGTGCTGGCCAGCAGCGCCAGCAGGTCCTTGGGCGCGTCCTTGGCGTACTCGTCCAGGTAGAAGAACAGCGTGCCTTCCTCGTACGGGCCGCGCCAGATGCCGTGGCGCTCCAGGAACTCGGCGTTGGACAGCGTCTCGTGGCCGCGCCAGAACTCGTTGTCCTTGCAGCGGCGGGCCAGGAACTCTCGCAGGCGCTGCAGCACCGCTTGCGGCCACATCAGGTGCCGCCCGGCCATGGCCATCAGGCCGTTGATGTCGCGCCGCACGTTGAACCTGCCGCCCTGCTGCGCGGCCAGCGTCAGCACGAAGTGCGAGCACATCAGGTCCAGCACTGGGGCCGTGGCCAAGCCGGGCGTGGCCAGCATGCCCGCCTGCTCTCGCACCGTGATCGTCCGTTTCGCCATCAGCCGCCTCCCAAGGGTTGCGTCCAAACCAATGTCACCATAACGTAATCGTGTTCGGTGGGGAAGACAGGGCGCGCCCGCCATCGGTTCCCGCTGTGGCCGGCTGGGTACAGGGGCTGGTCGCCAGTTCGTGCGGTTGGTCACGGCTGCGCCGTGCCGGGGCGCCCGCTTCAGGGCGATGTCCTACAGCCGTCCCGGTTGACGCTGCTAAGGTGCGCGGTGATCATCTTGTGACCAAAGTTGTCAAATCATGCGAGGAGTGTTGGGATGAACAACTGGAACACCATGTGGGATTCATTGCAAGGCTCGCTGGGCGTGCACATTCCGCAAGTGCTGGGCGCGCTGGCGATCTTCATCATCGGCTGGTTCGTGGCGGCGCTGGTCAAGGCCGGCACGCGCAAGGCGCTGGGCGCGCTGAAGCTGAACGAGCGCTTTTCCGGCACCACCGGCAAGCCGGTGGACATCGAGGGCGTGGTGTCGCTGGTGCTGTTCTGGGTGGTGATGCTGCTCACGCTGGCGGCCATGTTCAATGCACTCAACCTGTCGCTGGTCTCCGGCTCGTTCGCCGCGCTGACCACGCAACTGTTTGAATACGCGCCGCGCCTGCTGGGCGCCGTGCTGCTGGCGCTGCTGGCCTGGCTGGCCGCCACGGTGGTGCGCGGGCTGACGCAGAAGCTGCTGGACCGCACCTCCTTCGACGAGAAGCTGTCCGAGCACGCCAACATCTCGCCCATCAGCGAAAGCCTGTCCAACGCGCTGTTCTGGCTGGTGGTGCTGCTGTTCGTGCCGGCCATCCTGGGCACGCTGCAGATGGACGGCCTGCTGTCGCCGCTGCGCGACATGACCGCCAAGGCGGTGGACATCCTGCCCAACATCGTCGCCGCGCTGGTGATCGGCGGCGTGGGCTGGGTGGTGGCCACGGTGCTGCGCAACCTGACCACCAACCTGCTGCGCTCGGCCGGGGCCGACCAGATCGGCAACAAGGCCGGCCTGGCGGGCACGGTGCAGATCTCCAGCCTGGCCGGCCTGCTGGTGTTCATCGTGGTGTTCGTGCCGGCGCTGATCGCTGCGCTGGACGCGCTGCGCATCGAGGTCATCTCCGGCCCCGCCACCGACATGCTGGCCATGCTGCTGGACGCCGTGCCGCGCATCGTCGGCGCCGGCTTGATCCTGATCGTGACCTGGCTGGTGGCCTCGTTTGCCACGCGCCTGCTGTCCAGCCTGCTGGCCAACGTGGGCTTCGACACCCTGCCGGCCAAGCTGAACATGCAGCACGCCTTTGCGCGCACCCAGCCCTCGGTGCTGGCCGGCCGCATCGCGCTGCTGTTCGCCATGCTGTTCGCGGTGGTCGAGGCCGGCAACCAGCTCGGCTTTCACCGCTTCAGCGACATGATCATGACCTTCATCGAGTTCGCCGGCGACGTGCTGCTGGGCTCGGTGATCCTGATCATCGGCTTCATGCTGGCCAACGTGGCCTACGAGGCCATCACCCGCGCCAGCGGCGAGGGCCGCGCCACGGTGCTGGCGCGCATTGCGCGCATCGCCATCCTGGGCATCGTGCTGGCCATGGGCCTGCGCGCCATGGGCATTGCCGACGACATCGTCAACCTGGCCTTCGGCCGGACCCTGGGCGCCGTGGCCGTGGCCGTGGCGCTGGCCTTCGGCCTGGGCGGGCGCGAGGCGGCCGGCCGCCTGGCCTCGCGCTGGGTCGACAAGCTGTGCAGCAAGGACTGCAAGCCGGCCACCGACACCGCCGCACCGCCCCAGCAGCCGGCCAATCCGCCGCTGCCGCCGTCCATCGACCTGCCCTGAGCCCTTGTGCAGCGGGGGGGGGGGGGCGG
>JAEXBL010000126.1 GCA_023394015.1 Pseudomonadota bacterium
CCGCCGCCCGCCCCGGCCGACGACCGCGCCCCCGCCCGCATCGCGCTGGCCCAATGGGTGCCCAGCGGGCCGGACTTTCACGAGGACATCCTGCACGCGCTGCTGGTCTCCAGCGCCTTCCACGCCGAGCACCGCCTGCTGCTGGCCACGCCCTACTTCGTGCCCGACGAGGGCCTGCAGGAGGCGCTGGTGCTGGCCGCCAAACGCGGCCTGCAGATCACGCTGCTGCTGCCCCGGCAGTCCAACCATCGGCTGGCCGACTGGGCGCGCGGGCGCGCCGTGCGCGAGCTGGCCGAGGCCGGCGTGAACGTGCGCCTGCTGCCGGTGATGCTGCACGCCAAGGCGGTGGTGGTGGACGAGGCGCTGGCCCTGTGCGGCTCGGCCAACCTGGACAGCCGCAGCCTGTTCATCAACTACGAGGCCATGGCCGCCTTCTACGGCACGGCCGAGATCGACTGGCTGGCCGACTGGATCATACAGACCGCCGCCAGCGGCGAGCCGGCCTCAGCCCAGCCACCGAGCTGGCTGCGCGACATCGGCGAGGGCATCGTGGCCACGGTGGCCTTCCAGCTTTGACGCGGCCGCGGCGCCGCGGCCTGGAGGGCGCGTCAGCCGCCGGCCGTGCGCTCGTCGGCGGCGATGCGGCCGGCCTCCACCGTCAGGCGGCGCTGGCACAGCGCGGCGATGGCGCGGTCGTGCGTGACCAGCACCAGCGTGGTGCCCTGCTCGCGGTTCAGGTCGAACATCAGCGCCATCACCTTCTCGCCGGTGGCGAAGTCCAGGCTGCCGGTGGGCTCGTCGGCCAGCAGCACCGCCGGGCGCACCACGAAGGCACGCGCCAGCGCCACGCGCTGTTGCTCGCCGCCCGACAGCACCTTGGGGTAATGCCCCAGCCGCTCGGCCAGGCCGACGCGCGCCAGCATCTCGGTGGCGGCGGCGCGGGCGTCGCGCCGGCCGGCCAGTTCCAGCGGCAGCATCACGTTTTCCAGCGCCGTCAGGTTGCCCATGAGCTGGAAGCTCTGGAACACGAAACCCACCTGGCGCGCCCGCAGCGCGGCGCGCTCGTCCTCGCCGACGGCAAACAAATCCTGCCCGGCCAGCCGCACCGTGCCGCGCGTGGGCGTGTCCAGCCCGGCGATGATGGACAGCAGCGTGCTCTTGCCCGAGCCCGAGGCGCCGACGATGGCCACCGTCTCGCGCGGCGCCAGGCTGAAGTGGATATCGCGCAGAATATCGAGCGTGCCGGTGGAGTCGGTGACCGATTTGTAGACATGCTCCACCGCGATGATGGGGGCGCGTGAGGCGTCGGGCGGCAAGGGGCCGTCGGGCGGGGTTTGCGTCATGGAAAGGCTGTTTTCTCTTGGATCGACGTCACTTTATCCGCTCCGGCGCCGCCGCCCTGGCGCTGGGCCTGATCATCACCGGTGCGGCGCAGGCCGCTGAACCGCCCACCGTCCTGGTGGTCGGCGACTCGCTCAGCGCCGAATACGGCATCGCGCGCGGTAGCGGCTGGGTGGCGCTGCTGGAGAAAAAACTCGCCGCCGAGAAGATCGCCGCCAAGGTGGTCAACGCCAGCATCTCGGGCGACACCACGGCCGGCGGCCGCGCGCGCCTGCCGGCGTTGCTGAAGACCCACCGTCCGACGGTGGTGGTGATCGAACTGGGCGCCAACGACGCGCTGCGCGGCCTGTCGCTGGACACCACCGAGGCCAACCTGATGGCCATGACCCAGGCCGCGCAACAGGCCGGCGCCCGTGTGCTGCTGGCCGGCATGCAGATGCCGCCCAACTACGGCGCCGACTACGGCCAGCGCTTCTTCGCGCTGTACCCGCGCGTGGCCAAGGCGCAGGGTGCGGCGCTGGTGCCCTT
Source organism: Pseudomonadota bacterium (assembly GCA_023394015.1). Lineage (GTDB taxonomy): Bacteria > Pseudomonadota > Gammaproteobacteria > Burkholderiales > Burkholderiaceae_C > Ottowia. The sequence continues at coordinate 1,870 of JAEXBL010000126.1, forward strand.
CTTTCTGAGGGGCGTGGCCGACCGCGCCAACGCGCTGGAGCTGTTCCAGCCCGACCGTATCCACCCCACGGCGGCGGCGCACCCCATCATCCTGGGCACCATGTGGCCCGAGATCCGCAAGCTGCTCGAAGCCAAGTGAGCGTCCATCCCATCCCCGCCGCCGAGGCGCTGCAGCGCCTAACCGAGTTCAGCGCCATCATCGACGCGCGCAGCGAGAGCGAGTACGCGCTCGATCGCCTGCCCGGCGCCGTCAACTGGCCCAGCCTGCACGACGACGAGCGCGCCCGCGTCGGCACGCTGTACCGGCAGGCCAACCCCTTCGAGGCGCGCAAGCTCGGCGCCGCGCTGGTGGCACGCAACATCGCCAGCCACATTGAGCGCGAGGCCATGGACCTGCCCAAGCACTGGCGCCCGCTGCTCTACTGCTGGCGCGGCGGCCAGCGCAGCGGCGCGCTGGCGCTGGTGCTGGGGCAGATCGGCTTTCGGGTGACGCTGATCGAAGGCGGCTACAAGGCCTTTCGCAACGCCATGCGTGCCGATTTGCCGGCGCAGGCCCAACGCCTGAGCTACCGCGTGGTCTGCGGCCCCACCGGCTCGGGCAAGACGCGCCTGCTGCACGCGCTGCAGGGTGCCGGCGCGCAGGTGCTGGACCTGGAAGGGCTGGCCAGCCACCGTGCCTCGGTGCTGGGGCTGATTCCGGGGCAGCCGCAGCCCTCGCAAAAGCGCTTCGAGATGCTGGTGTGGGAGGCCTTGCGCGGCTTCGACGCCGCGCGCCCGGTGTACGTCGAGGCCGAAAGCAAGAAGGTCGGCAACTGCACCCTGCCCGACGCGCTGATCGACGCCATGCGCGCCAGCCCCTGCCTGCGCATCGACCTGCCCGAGGACGAGCGCGTGGCACTGCTGCTGGAGGACTATCCGTTCTTCGTCAGCGACCCGGCCTTCTTCTGCCAGCGGCTGGACACCCTGGTCGCCCTGCGCGGGCGCGCCGTCGTCGACGAGTGGAA
>JAEXBL010000180.1 GCA_023394015.1 Pseudomonadota bacterium
GGCGCGGATGGCGTTGGCCATGAGCAGGGGGGAGGAGTTCGTCATGGGGCGCGGGCGTTTCGGTGCAAACCCTGAATTCTATCGAGTGGGCCTGGCGGCGCGGGCGAGGCCGGGGGCGCATCAAAAAGGCCGCCCGCGGGCGGCCTAGAACGAGCGAAGGGGCGTGGCCCGGGTTTACTTGAACGATGCGCTGATCGAGGTGGCCTCCGTCCCGCGGTCGAGGCTGCCGTCAGGCAAGTAGGCCATCTGCTTGATCGAAATGCCCCGATACGGCCCCGCGGCGACGAACCAGTTGTCCCAAGGGCCGGTGTCCGGCGCGTTGGTGATGCTGGCGCGGATGCGGCAGGTGTCGAAGGTGCCGGCGGGCACGGTGATGGTCTCGCGTCCCTCGTAGGTCACGGAGAGGGTCGCTGTGATGGCGGCGCCGCCCTGGTGGTTGGTGTAGGTGGTGCTGTAGGTCTGGCCCAGTTGCTTGACGTAAGGCAGGCGCGAGGGCGGATCGTAGTAGTGCGCCGCACCCGGCACGTTGGCGTCGCCGCCGTAGTACTCCTCGTAGCCATTGACCACGTTGACGACGCTGCGCGAGACCATGCTGTCCTGCGTGTGCTCCCACACCACGGCGGCATGTCCCCGGAAAGTGATCGGGTCCAGCACCCGCCAGGTCGCGGATGGGTTGGCTTGGGTGCTGCCGACGGGGCGCGTGGTCACGGTCCAGGTGCTGCCGGATCTCAGCATCGCATCGTTGTTGCAGGCCGCCGAGGTCTGGGCATCAGGCGCCGGCGAAGGCGCCGGGGCAGGCGCAGGTGCCGGTGCCGGTGCCGGTGCAGGTGCCGGTGCAGGGCTGGGGGCGGGAGACGGCGTCGGGGACGGTGCTGGCGTGGGCGTGGGCGTGGGCGTGGGCATGGGGCCGGGCGCTGCGTCGTCGTTGTCGTCGCTGCCGCCACAGGCCGCCAGCGAGGCGGCGGTGACGGCCACGGCAAACAGGTGCAGCAGGCGGGCGGAAGGTCGGGTCATGGGGGCTCCTGGGTCGCGGGGATGATCAAAGACGCCGCCGATGTGGTGTGGTGGCGGGCGTCTGCCGTTGATTTAATCGAAGGAGCGTATGCAAGGGCGACTGGTCTGGTCTACCCTACGGAAGTTAGGTATGGACGATGTCGAGTGTCATACTTATGCCTTACATGCACTGCGTTCTGCGCCCGCCGGGGCGCAGCTTCTGGCTTTTCTGACTGCTGCCCTGGACTGCTGTGGTTTCAAGCTCCCTCGCTTTCGGACTGGTCATTGACGACCATCCGCTGGTGGCGCGTGGCATCACCGAATTCCTGCGCGCGCACCCGCTGCTGGCGGAGGCCGAGCACGCGCTTGATTTGCCGGGCGCGCTGGCCGTGATCGCGCGGCGCGGGCCGCCCGCCATCGCGCTGATCGACTTCTGGCTGGGCAGCGAAACCGCTGCCGCGCTGGCCGCGCGCCTGCTGGCCGATCACCCGAGCCTGCGCGTGCTGGTGATGAGCGGCGATGACGAGGCCGCCGTCACCGCCCAGGCGCGCGCCCTGGGCGCGCACGGCTTCATCCACAAGAGCCGGCCGCCGGACGCGTTCGAAGCCGCCGTTACCGCGCTGCTGAACGGCGGCACCTGGTTTGCCGGCGCCGAGGCGGTGCCGGCGCCGCCCAGCGCGGCCGGCGGCATCGTCGTCACCCCCGCGCAACTGGGCCTGACCGGGCGCCAGGGCGAGGTGCTGGCGCTGTTGCTGCGCGGCCTGCCCAACAAGCGCATCGCGCAGCGGCTGGCGCTGTCGGAAAGCACGGTGAAGGAGCACGTGTCGGCGGTGCTGGCGCGCCGCGGCGCCCGCACGCGGGCCGAGCTGATCGCCGGCTTCAACGGCCAGCAACTGAAGCTGCCGCGCGAGCCATGAGCACGCAGCCTGGCCCCCCGCGCTTGAGCTTCAGTGCGCTGCGCGAGGCGTGGTGGCATTGGCCGGCCGCCACCGACGCGCTGAGCGCCGAAGGGCGCGCCCGCCTGCTCGACATGAGCTTTGCCGGCCTGCGCTACAGCAGCACCGTGGTGGCCACGGTGTCGATGCCGCTGATCCTGTTTCTGCGCCGCTACCAGGACACCACCGCGCTGTGGCTGTGGCTGGCCGGCTGCATGGCGCTGGCGGCCGGCGTGTGGTGGCTGTATGCGCGCTACCGGCGCGAGCGTCCGAGCGCGCCGCCCGCTGCGCTGTGCCGCGCCTGGCAGCCCTGGCTGGGGCACATCGCGCTGGCCTACGGCGCCGCGCTCACCGGCCCGCTGCTGCTCACGCTGGGCCGGGTGCCGCTGGAGTTCACGCTGTTCCTCTACGTGGTGCTGGTGGGCGTGACGGCCGCCAACGTGACGCACCACACGCCGGTAATCGGCGTGTTCTGGCGCTTTCTGCTGATGACCTGGAGCGTGGCGCTGCTGGCGCTGCCGTGGACGATTCCGGCGCACTGGCCATACTTTGCGCCCATCGGCGTGCTGTTCGTGCTCGGCATGGCGCGCCATGCCATCACGGCGCAGCGCTTCGTGGTCGGACAGGTGGCGCTGGAAGAGCGCAGCCAGCAACTCGCCGCCGAGGCCAGCGCCGCGCACCAGGCGGCCGAGCAGGCGCTGGCCGAGCGCAACCGCTTTCTGGCCACCGCCAGCCACGATCTGCGCCAGCCGGTGCACGCCATGAGCATGCTGACCGAGGCGATCCGCCAGCGCAGCCGCGACCCGGCCCTGGCGCCGCTGCTGGCCGACCTGCAGGGCAGCATGGCGG
>JAEXBL010000362.1 GCA_023394015.1 Pseudomonadota bacterium
CCCTCGGGGGGAAGGCGGCCGCAGGCCGACTCAGGGGGGGGGCTATCTCGGCCACAACACCCACAGGCGCAGCGGCTGCATCATGCGACCGGCAAAGTCACCGGCCTCGGGACCCCAGCCGGCAAAGTAGTCGGCGCGCACGGCGCCGACGATGGCGCTGCCGGTGTCCTGCGCCAGCACCAGCCGGTTCAGGTTGGCCACCGGCCCCTGCGACGACAGCCACACCGGCGTGCCGTAGGGAATGCTTTGCGGATCGACGGCGATCGAGCGCCCCGGCGTCAGCGCCACGCCCTGCGCGCCCCGGGGGCCGAACTGCGCGTCCAGCGGGCTGAGCGCCTCCTCGCGGAAGAACACCATGCGCGGGTTGCTCCACAGAAAGCCCTGCAGCAGCTGCGGGTTGGCCGCCAGCGCGTTGCGGATGCCGGGCCAGGTGACGTCGCCGCGCAGCAGCCCCTGGTCGATCAGCCACTTGCCGGGGCTGCGGTAGGGCTGCTCGTTGGTGGCGGCAAAGGCCAGCCGCACCAGGCGCTGGCTGCCGTCGGCCTCGGTCACGCGCACGCGGCCCGAGCCCTGGATCTGCAGGATCAGCGCCTCCACCGGGTCGGCCAGCCAGGCGATCTCGCTGCCGGCCAGCTGGGCGCGCGCCTCGGGCAGGGTTTCCATCTCCTGCCGCGTGAACCAGGGCTTGCGCTGCGCCAACGTGGGCGGCGGGCGGTACAGCGGCGCGCCAAAGCCGGGGCGGGCGCTGCGCGAGGCCTCCACCATGGGCTCGAAGTAGCTGGTCAGCAGGCCCTCGGCACCGGGGGCCGTGGGGCCGCCCAGCGGCTCCACGCGGTAGGGCTGCAGGCGCGCCATCATCCACTGGCGCTGCTCCTCGGGCGTGGCCAGCGACAGGCGGCGCACCTCGCTGCACAGCCGGCCGAAGGTGGGGCCGGGGCGCTCGCAGCTCTTGATCCAGGCGTTCCAGGCGTCGGTGGTGTCGTCCTGCTCGAAGCCGGGCAGCTCGGCCCAGCGCACCGGCACCCAGCGGCTGCGCGCGCGCTCGATGGCCGGGCCGATGGGCACACTGTCGGCCACCGGGCCGGGCGGCGGCAGGCTGGGCTCGGTGGTCGCGGGCGGTGCCGGCGGCGGGGGCGGCGGCTTGACCGCGCAGCTGGCCAGCATTCCTACAATGAGTGCTGCCCCAAGAAACCGTGATGCTTGCTTCATGCTCGTGATTCTGCTGGAAGCGCTGGCTGCGCTGGCGCTGCTGTTGTTGATCGTGTGGTGGACCATGTTCTCCGGCCGCAAGAAAGGCGAGCTGCCCGGCCAGCACGACGCGCCTGCCGAGGACGAGGCCACCGCCGACCGGCCCGACGCCAAGGATTGATGCCGCGCACCACCGCTGGAGTTCCCTTCGGTTCTCATGGCGCTGCGCATGCAGCACATGACGAATGACCGCGCGCTGGCGAGCGCATGACAAATGACAAAGCCATCGCCGGGCGCGGCGCCTTGGTCATTGGTCATGGCGCGAAAGCGCCGGTCATCGAGCGCAGCGAAGTCATGTCACCGGGGCGCCTGCGCGGCCGGCTCAGGGCCAGGGCGCCAGCTTCTGCAACTGCTGCGCCAGCTCCACCGGGGACTTGGCCTCCATCTTCTCGAACACGCGGGCGCGGTGCACTTCCACGGTGCGCACGCTGATGCCCAGCTCGTCGGCGATGAGCTTGTTGGGTCGGCCCTCGGCCACCAGGCGCAGCACGTCGCGCTCGCGCTCGGTCAGCTCATGAAACCGGGCGCGCAGGGCGCGCTGCACCGCCAGCTGCGCCACGCGCTCCTGCGACAGGGCCAGCGCGCGCTCCACGCGGTCGACCAGCGCGTTGTCTGAAAACGGCTTCTCGCAGAAGTCGAAGGCGCCGCGCTTGACGGCCTCCACCGCCGTCGCCACGCTGGCGTGCCCGGTGAGAAAGATCACCGGCCAGGCCTGGGCCACGCCGCGCTCCAGCAGGCGGTCGAACAGCGCCAGCCCGCTGGCGCCGGGCATGCGCACGTCCAGCAGGATGCAGGCCGGCGTGCTGGGCACCGCCTGGCCCAGGGCCTCCTCGAAGGCCTCGGCCCCGTCAAAGGCCTGCGACAGCAACCGGCGCGAGCGCAGCAGCCAGGCCAGCGCCTCGCGCACGCTGGCGTCGTCGTCGACGATGTAAACCATGGCATCGGTGGCGGCCATGCGGGCATTCTAGGAGCGCGCTGCCAGGCACCACGCATGGCGGCGCCGTCCGACAGCGGGCGCGGCGGCTTTCTGCGATGCTTGGCGCATTTCGGCGCCCCGCATCGGGTGCCGCCCTTCATCCTGCGAGGCTCGCCACCCATGCCCACCTCTTTGCTGCGCCGCGCGCTGGCGCTCACGCCCCTGCTCCTGGCCGCCGCCCTCATGGCCTGTGGCGGCAGCGGCGGTGACGACCAGCCCACCCCTCCGCCGACCGAGCCGGAAACCCCGATCGAGCTGCCGCCCGATCCGCCGCAGGTGGCTCAAGGCCCGGGCGCGCTGCTGTCGGGCGAGTTCGTCAAGACCCTCAGCGCCGCCGACATCACCGCCGCCCTGCGCTCGCCCGAGAGCAAGCTGCAGGAGGGGCTGGACCCGGTGTACGACGTGGCCTCGTACCGGCTCACCTACACCACCACCGACAAGCACGGCGCCGAGGTGACGGCCTCGGGCCTACTCAGCCTGCCGCTCAAGCCCGCCGGCCGGCCCAGCCCGGTGCTGAGCTACCAGCACGCCACCACCTTCCACGACGACCAGGCGCCGTCCAACAAGGTCGAGGCCTACGAGCCGCCGCTGGTGCTGGCCTCGCTGGGCTACATCGTGGTGTCGCCCGACTACGTGGGCTTTGGCGCCTCCAGGGGCCAGGAACACCCCTACCTGACGGCCGAACCCACCGCCCGCGCCGTGGTGGACATGCTGGTGGCCGCGCTGCACTGGCGCCGGCAGAACCAGGTGGCCGACAACCGCCAGCTGTTCCTGGTCGGCTACTCGGAAGGCGGCTACGCCACCATGGCCGCGCACCGGGCGCTGCACTTGTCCGACCACGCGCTGAAGGCCCACCTGCAGGCCGCCGTGCCCGGTGCCGGCCCCTACGACGTGCTGGCGACCATGGACGAGCACCTGAAGCGCGTGCGCGCGGTGTCGCCCACGCTGGCGCGCTGGCTGGACCCCGAGCGCCTGGCCGGCATGCCCGACAGCGTGCGCGCCGAGGTGCGGCGCCTGCTGCTGCGCCAGATGGTGCCCGAGGACGGCGACGTGCGCTACCAGACGCTGTTTCTTGATCGCTACCTGGCCAACGAGCGCGCCGCCATCGCCGCCGAGCACAGCGTGCACCTGGGCTGGGCGCCCGCCGTGCCGGTGCACCTGTTCCACGGTCGGGGCGACCTGACGGTGCCGTTCACGGCCGCCGAGTCGGCGCGCGACGCCTTGCAGGCAGCCGGCGCCAGCGAGGTCAGCCTGACCGAATGCACCACGCCCAAGTTCGGCCATCTGGACTGCGTGCCGGAATATTTCCGCTTCGCCGTCGAGCGCATGGGCCAGCTGGCGCGCGATTTGTGACGGCGCTCAGCCAAACCCCGGCAAAGAGACCAGGCTGCAGCCCTCAGATGCCGGTCTGCGCCCCGGCCACCCAGCGCAGGCCCTGGCCGCCGCTCAGGTAATAGGCGCCCTGCGGGCTGATCACCACGGCGCGGTGGGTCGTCGGGTCGGAGAAGTAGCGCCAGCCATGCGCGCGGGCGCCTGTGCGCGCCGGGTTGGACACGGGCTGCATCCCATGGTCGAAGCCGCTGACGCTGTGAACGGGCGCGGCGCGCCCGCTGTAGTCACAACAGTCGCCACCCAGCAGTGGCGCGCAGGCCGTGGTCGTCAACGCCGCGAGGGCCGCAAGCAGTGTGGTCGGTTTCACGATTCACCTCCTGTGTGGATGGCACCACCGGTATCGGTAGTGTGCCCCCAGTGTGCACCACAAAAGTGAAGTCCGGCTGAAGCCGTGACCGCCCGAGCGCCCGCCATGGCCACGGCGCGCCAGCACCCGGTCAGCGGCTGGACGGAAAGCTGAACACCGCCCCTTCGCGCACGCCGGCCGAGGGCCAGCGCTGGGTGATGGTCTTGCGCTTGGTGTAGAAGCGCACCGCGTCGGGGCCGTAGGCGTGCAGGTCGCCGAACAGGCTGCGCTTCCAGCCGCCGAACGAGTGGTAGGCCACCGGCACCGGCAGCGGCACGTTGATGCCGACCATGCCGACCTGGATGTGATCTGAAAAATAGCGCGCCGCCTCGCCGTCGCGCGTGAAGATGCAGGTGCCGTTGCCGTACTCGTGGTCGTTGATGAGCTGCATGGCCTCTTCGAGCGTCTGCACGCGCACGATGCCGAGCACGGGGCCGAAGATTTCTTCCTGGTAGATCACCATGCCGGGCCTGACGTGGTCGAACAGGCAGGGGCCGAGGAAGTAGCCGCCTTCGTGGCCCGGCACCTTCAGGCCCCGGCCATCGACCAGCAGCGTGGCGCCTTCCTTCACGCCCTGCTCGACGTAGGCGGTCACTTTCTCGAAGTGCGGCTTCGTCACCAGCGGCCCCATGTCGTTGGCGTTGTCGGTGCCGGGGCCGACCTTCATCTTGGCGATCTCGGGCTTCAGGCCGGCGATCATCTTGTCGGCGACTTCGTTGCCCACCGCCACGATCAGCGGCACCGCCATGCAACGCTCGCCGCACGAGCCATAGGCCGCGCCCATCATGGCGCTCACGGCGTTGCCGATGTCGGCATCGGGCATCACCACCGCGTGGTTCTTGGCACCGCCCAGCGCCTGCACGCGCTTGCCATGCTTCGTGCCTTCGCTGTAGATGTATTCAGCAATCGGCGTCGAGCCGACGAAGCTGACGGCCTTCACGCGCGCGTCGTTCAGCAGCGCATCCACCGCCTCCTTGTCGCCATTCACCACGTTCAGCACGCCCGGCGGCAGGCCCGCCTGCAGCGCCAGCTGCGCGATGAACAGCGCGCTCGACGGATCGCGCTCGCTGGGTTTCAGCACGAAGGTGTTGCCGCAGGCCACCGCCATCGGCCACATCCACAGCGGCACCATGGCCGGAAAGTTGAACGGCGTGATGCCGGCGCACACCCCCAGCGCCTGGTGCTCGGCCCAGGAGTCGATGCCGGGGCCGACGTTGCGCGAATGCTCGCCCTTCAGCAACTCGGGCGCGTAGCTGGCGTACTCGACGTTCTCGATCCCGCGCTGCAGCTCGCCATGCGCGTCGCTGAGCACCTTGCCGTGCTCGGCGGTGATCATGGCGGCGATCTGGTCGGCATGTTCTTCCAGCAGCACCTTCAGTTTGCTCATCACCCGCGCGCGCTTGAGCGGCGGCGTGTTGCGCCAGTCTGGGAAGGCCTTCTCGGCGCTGGCGATGGCTTGCTCGACGGTCGCCTTGGAAGCCAGCGCCACATGGCCGCTGACCTGCCCCGTCGCCGGGTTGAACACCGGCTGCGTGCGCGCCGTGTCGTTCATGACTTGGCCGTCGATGAGGTGGCCGATGGTGTGGGTGATGGATGGGTCGTTCTTCATGATTTCAAGCTCAATAGTGCCGCCCGCGCCGATGGATCAAGCGCAGGCAGCTATCTAAGTAATAGTGTCGTAGGCTGGATTAGCGAAGCGTAACCCAGCGATTTGACCCAGGTCGCCCGCTGGGTTTCGCTGCGCTCAACGCCAGCCTACGGCGTCCTCAGGCGGTCGCGTTGAGCGCATCGCCGAGCGCCGCCATCAGCCGGTCCAGCTCGGCCGGCGTGCTGATGAAAGGCGGCGCGAGCTGGATGGTGTCGCCGCCGTAGCGCACGTAAAAGCCCTGCTTCCAGCAGTGCATGGCGATCTCGTACGGGCGCCGGGCCGGCTCGCCGGGCAGCGATTCGATGGTGAAGCCGGCGGCCAGGCCGTAGTTGCGGATGTCGAGCACGTGCCTGGCGCCTTTCAGGCCATGCACGGCGGCCTCGAAGTGCGGCGCCAGGGCCTTCACGCGGCCGACGCCATCCTCGCGCTCCAGCAAGTCCAGCGCGGCCAGGCCGGCGGCGCAGGCCACCGGGTGCGCGCTGTAGGTGTAGCCATGGGCGAACTCCAGCATGTAGTCGGGGCCGCCGGCGGCCATGAAGGTCTCGTAGATGTCCTTGCCGGCGATCACGCCGCCGAGCGGCTGCACGCCGTTGGTGACCTGCTTGGCGAAGGTCATGAGGTCGGGCACGACGCCGAAGGCGTCCGACCCCGTCATGGTACCGCAGCGGCCAAAGCCGGTGATGACTTCGTCGAAGATGAGCAGGATGTCGTGCTGCGTGCAGATCTCGCGCAGGCGCTGCAGGTAGCCCACGGGCGGCACCACCACGCCGCCGGAGCCGCTGAACGGCTCGACGATGACGGCGGCGATGTTGCTGGCGTCGTGCAGGGCAATCACGTCCAGCAGCTTGTCGGCCAGTGCCTTGCCGCCCTCGGCGGGCTGGCCCTTGGCGAAGGTGCCGGGCGCGGGTTGCGTGTGCGGGATGTGGTCGGCCTGCAGCGCCGTGCCGTACAGCTTGCGGTTGGCCACCATGCCGCCCACCGAGATGCCGCCGAAATTGACGCCGTGGTAGCCCTTCTCGCGGCCCACCAGCAACTGCTTGCCGCCCTGGCCCTTCAGGCGCCAGTAGGCGCGCGCCATCTTCAGCGCCGTGTCGGCGGCCTCGGAGCCGCTGGCGGTGAAGAAGACGTGGTCCAGCCCAGCGGGCGTCAGGCTCTTGATCTTGTTGGCCAGCTCGAACGACAGCGGGTGGCCGAACTGGAAGGCGGGCGAATAGTCGAG
>JAEXBL010000385.1 GCA_023394015.1 Pseudomonadota bacterium
GCGCCGATCTGGCGCGCGACGGCGGCACGCTGGAATTGCTCACGCTGTGGATCAACCTGCCAGCGGCCTACAAGGCCACCGACCCACATTGCCAGCACCTGCCCGCCGCCACCCTGCCCGAGCTGCCGCTGCCGGACGAGGCCGGCACGCTGCGCGTGATCGCCGGCGAATGGCAAGGGCAGCTCGGCCCGGCCGAAACCGCCACGCCCCTGCAGCTGTGGGACCTGCGCCTGCACGCCGGCAGGTCGGCCGACCTGCCCTTGCCCCGCGGCTGGTACGCCCTGCTGCTGGTGTTGCAGGGGCGCGTGCGCCTGAGCTACTGGCAGCACGCCATCGACGCCCCGCAACTGGCCTTTCTCGACGCCGGCGGCGACCACCTGCGGATCGAGGCCGATCAGGACAGCCACGCCGTGCTGCTGTGCAGCCAGCCGCTGGACGAGCCCATCGTCGGCTTCGATGCCTTGGTGCTGAACACCGACGAGCAGCTGGCGCAGGCCCGGCAGGCGCTGGACAGCGGCCAGTGGGGCACGCTGGAGGCCAGCGCGTGACCCGGACGGGTGTTCAATCCCACCCGGAATTGCTTCTTTTGCTATAGCCTCCTGGGCGGCTCTTGCAAGGGTGTTCTGTGAGAAAGACCTGAGAACATTGGCCAGCCTGAACGGCCCTCACTCATACACTACCGCCGCCCGCCCCTCGTCGGCCTGCGCCATCCAGCCGGCCAGGGCGGCGTCGCTGGGGAAGAATTGGGCCTGATCGCCCAGTTCGAGCTGCGCCATCACGCCGCCCTTTTCGCCGCGGAGTTCCAGCAGCAGGCGCACCGGCAGGCCGCGCAGCAGATCGCCGTGCTCGGTCTGCTCCACCTGCGGCGGGTATTCGGCCAGCAGGCGGCGCACGTCGGGCGGCTTGGCGCCGACGGCCACGCGCAAGAACTTGCCGAAGCGGCAGCGCGCGGTGGGCAGGTCCCAGATCTGCGTGATGTTCAGTTGCAGCCCGCCCGAGAAGCGGTCCGGCATGGCCTTGGCCATGACGACGATGAACTCGTCGTCCGCCAGCAGGTGGCGGTGCTGTTGGATCAGCGCTTCCTCGGCGCGGGCATCGATGCTGGCCGACTTGTCGTCGAGCTTGAACAACGCCAGCCGGCCACGCTGGCCGTTGATGACGCGGAAGTCGCCCACGATGCCGGCCAGCAGCTGCGGCTCGCGGCTGTCCACCAGGTCGTCGATGCGGCGGCGCACGAACTGGCGCACCTCGCGCTCGACCTCGTCGAACAAATGACCCGACAGGTAGAAGCCGATGGCGGTCTTCTCCAGCGACAGGCGCTCCTTCACGCCCCAGGGCGTGACGGCGGGCAACTCGGGCTCCTGCGCGCTGGAGCCGTGGCCGTCGTCCATCAGGTCGAACAGGCCACCCTGGTGGGCGTTGGCCTCGTTGGCGGCGGCGTAGTCGAAGGCCAGGTCGATCGACGCGGCCAGCGCGGCGCGGTTCAGGTGCAGTGAATCGAAGGCGCCGGCGCGGATCAGCGCCTCGACGGTGCGCTTGTTGACGCGCGTGCGGTCGATGCGGCGACAGAAGTCGAACAGGCTGGTGAACGGGCCGGATTCGCCACCGGCGCTGCCCTCGCCCCGGCCCTCGCGCGCGGCAACGATGGCCTCGATGGCCTGCTGGCCGGTGCCCTTGATGGCGCCCAGGCCGTAGCGGATCAGGGTGTCGCTCACCGGCTCGAAGCGGTGGCGGCCGCGGTTGACGTCGGGCGGCTCGAACTTCATGCCCTCCTTCAGCGCGTCCTCGTACAGCACCTTGAGCTTGTCGGTGTTGTCCATCTCCACCGTCATGTTGGCGCAGAAGAACTCGGCCGTGTAGTGCACCTTGAGCCAGGCCGTGTGGTAGGCCAGCAGCGAGTAGGCGGCGGCGTGCGACTTGTTGAAGCCGTAGCCGGCGAACTTCTCCATCAGGTCGAAGATCTCGTCGGCCTTGGCCTCGCTGATGCCGTTCTTGGCCGCACCGTCGCGGAAGATCAGGCGGTGCTGCGCCATCTCCTCGGGCTTCTTCTTGCCCATGGCGCGGCGCAGCAGGTCGGCGCCACCCAGGCTGTAGCCGCCCAGGATCTGCGCCGTCTGCATCACCTGCTCCTGGTAGACCATGATGCCGTAGGTCTCGCTCAGCATGTCTTCGACCAGCGGGTGCGGGTAGTCGACCGGCTCGCGCCCGTGCTTGCGGGCGACGAAGCTGGGGATCAGGTCCATCGGGCCGGGGCGGTACAGGGCGTTCAGCGCGATCAGGTCTTCCAGCCGGGTCGGCCTGGCGTCGCGCAGCATGCCCTGCATGCCGCGGCTTTCAAACTGGAACACGGCCTCGGTGCGGCCGTCCTGGAACAGCTGGTAGGTCTTGGCGTCGTCGAGCGGGATGCGCTCGAAGGCAAAGTCGGCCTGGCCCGCGTGGCGCCGCACGATCAGCTCCTTGGCGATCTCCAGGATGGTCAGCGTGGCCAGGCCCAGAAAGTCGAACTTGACCAGGCCCACGGCCTCGACGTCGTCCTTGTCGTACTGGCTCACCGCCGATTCGCTGCCGGGCTGCTGGTACAGGGGGCAAAAGTCGGTCAGCTTGCCGGGCGCGATCAGCACGCCGCCGGCGTGCATGCCGACGTTGCGCGTCAGCCCTTCGAGCTTCTTGGCCAGGTCGATCAGCGTCTTGACCTCGTCTTCGCGCGCGTAGCGCTCGGCCAGCTGCGGCTCCACCTTCATCGCGCCGTCGATGGTGATGTGCTGGCCCGGCTTGTTGGGAATCAGCTTGCTGATGCCGTCGCAGAACATGTAGCTCATGTCCAGCACGCGGCCGACGTCGCGGATCGCCGCGCGCGCGGCCATGGTGCCGAAGGTGGCGATCTGGCTGACGGCGTTCTTGCCGTACTTGGCCTTCACGTAGTCGATCACGCGGTCGCGGTTGGCCTGGCAGAAGTCGATGTCGAAGTCGGGCATCGACACGCGCTCGGGGTTCAGGAAGCGCTCGAACAGCAGCTGGTATTCTAGCGGATCCAGGTCGGTGATCTTCAGCGCGTAGGCCACCAGCGAGCCGGCGCCCGAGCCGCGCCCCGGCCCCACCGGGCAGCCGTTGGCCTTGGCCCAGTTGATGAAGTCGCCCACGATCAGGAAGTCGCCCGGAAAGCCCATCTTCAGGATGGTGTCGATCTCGAACTCGAGCCGCTCCAGGTAGCGCGGGCGCTCGGCATCGCGCCGGGGCACGTCAGGGTAGAGCTGCGCCAGGCGCTCCTCCAGCCCGTCCATCGACGCCTGGCGGAAGTAGGTCTCGATGGTGTGGCCAGGGGGCACCGGAAAGTCGGGCAGCTGCGCCTTGCCCAGCACCAGCGTGAGGTTGCAGCGCTTGGCGATCTCCACGGCGTTGGCCAGCGCCGACGGCACGTCGGCAAACAGCGCCGACATCTCGGCCTGCGACTTGAAATACTGCTCTGGCGTGAAGCGGCGCACGCGGCGCGGGTTGCCCAGGATCTCGCCCTCGGCGATGCACACGCGCGCCTCGTGCGCCTCGTAGTCGTCGGGCGTGGCGAACTGCACCGGGTGCGTGGCCACCACCGGCAGCGCCAGTCGCGCCGCCAGTTGCACGGCGGCGGCCACGTGGGCCTCGTCATCGGCGCGGCCGGCGCGCTGCAACTCCAGGTAGAAGCGGTGCGGAAACAGCTCGGCCAGTTGCAGCGCCAGATCGCTCGCCTGCTGTTGCCGGCCCTGCAACAGCGCCTGCCCCACCGGGCCGGCCTGCGCGCCCGACAGCAGGATCAAGCCCTCGGCCAGCTCGCCCAGCCAGTCCCAGCGCACCATGGCCTGCGCCTTGGCCACGCCCAGCGTCCAGGCGCGGGCCAGCAGCTCGGACAGGTTCAGGTAGCCCTGCTGGTTGGCCACCAGCAGCAGCACGCGCGCCGGCGCATCGCCCTCGCCCTCGCGCGGGGCCAGCAGCACCTCGGCGCCGATCAGCGGCTTGACGCCGGCGCCGCGCGCAGCCTTGTAGAACTTGATGGCGCCGAACAGGTTGCTCAGGTCGGTGATGGCCAGCGCCGGCTGGCCGTCGCGCGCCGCCGCGCCCACCATGTCGTCTACGCGGGTGGTGCCATCGACCACGGAAAACTCGGTGTGCAAACGCAGGTGAACGAACATGGGCGGCTGTGGTGTGAGCAAGGCGCTGGTGCGGCCCGGTGCAGGCTGCCACCAACACGGGTGTGACTTAAGTGGCAGGCGCGCACCGCGCCCGCAGGGCTTTGCCGCGGGCTTGTGCGCATTAGTGCGCAGATTGCAGCGCGCCGCGCGCGGCCGGGGCGGAAGTCAAAAATATACTGCTTTCCTGCCCCGCGCCGCAGGCACGGTGGCCACTTTGCCATGACGCCGGCCGAGCATGGCGGCCGGCCTTCACCCAGAACTCGAAAGAAGCGATCACAAGCCATGTCCATGTTGAGGCTCGGCACCTACCAGCTCCCCGCCGCGGAAGTGGTGCTGGTGCAGACACTGATGCGCCTGTACGCGCACGGCGACGCGTTTCGCTGGACCTTCGTCACCGCGCCGCCCTACGACGCCCTGCTGGCCGACGGCACCACCGACGAGGGCGCAAGCCCCGAGGTGGACCGCATGGCCAAGGCCGTGCTGCGCCTGACCCGCATGCACGCCGGCCAGGCGCCCAATACGCTGGAGCGCCCGATCCGCGCCGACCGCCTGCAGGACTGGCTGAAAGCCACCGAGCACGAGCTGCTGCAGACGCGGCCGGCCGAGCCGGGCGACGATGTGCCGACCCGGCCGCTGACGCAGCCGCCGGCCAGCGCACCGGCCCCGGCGGTACCGCTGCAGCCGGTGCGCTTCAAGCTGCGCCGCTGGCCGCCGGCGGCGCTGCTGCGCGCGGATCCCAACCGCATTCGGATGGCCACGCTGCTGTCGCGCCGCGCGCTGAATGCGGCCGAGCTGGCCACCATCAGCCAGCAGCCGGTGCACGAGTGCCAGGCCTTTCTGACCACCTTGCAGACCACGGGCCTGGTGGACCTGCACCAGGATCCGCCCCCTGCCGCCGCCGCAGCAACCGCGGTGCCTGCTGCCGCGCCCCGGCCGGCGCCCACCTTTGCGCGTGGCCTGATCTCCGGCATCCGCCGCCGCCTCGGCCTTTGAACGCGCCGACTGCAGCCACCATGAACGAGTACAAGATCCTCTTCACCGGCACCATGGGCGCCGGCAAGACCACGGCCATCGGCGCCGTCAGCGAAACGCCCCCCATCGTCACCGACGTGGTCAACAACGACCAGTCGCACAGCAAGGAGCGCACCACCGTCGGCCTGGACTTCGGCCAGTTCACGCTGGACAACGGCGACCGCATCCGCCTGTTCGGCACGCCGGGGCAGTCGCGCTTCGACTTCCTGTGGAAGATTCTGTCGAAGAACGCGCTCGGCATGATCATCCTGACCGACAACTCGCGCCCCGACCCGCTGGCCGACCTGCGCGTGTACCTGGAAGGCTTTGCCGACGACCTGGACATCATGCCCTGCGCCATCGGCATCGGGCGCCTGGGCGAGCACCCCACGCCGTCGATGGACGATTACATCGAGGAGCTGGCCCGCCACAACCGCGTGCTGCCCGTGCTCGAGGTCGACGTGCGCAAGAAGGACGACGTGATCCTGTTGATCGATACCCTGCTGGCCCAGCTCGAGGCCGGCATGTTCGGAGAGTGAACCCATGGCTGTGAATCTGAAACTGGCGCCCGCGGCCCAGGTCATTGCGGCGCGCGAGGCGCAGAAGTTCCTGGACGAGGTCGACGGCGTCACCGCCGTCGTCATCGCCACCATCGACGGCTTCGACGTGGCCTCGGCCATGCGCTCGGGCGACGCGGCGCGCGTGGCGGCCATGGCCAGCTCGATCTCGGCCATCAGCTCGGTGGTGTCGCAGGAGGCCAACCTCGGCCGCAACAAGAGCGTGACCATCGACACCGAATCCGGCTTCGCCATGGTGTATGCGGTGCACCGCGACGATGCCGAGCTGGTCATCAACGTGATCGCCGACAGCAGCGCCATCCTGGGCCAGGTGGCCTACCGCACGGCCCAGTTCGCCCGCACCCTGGCCGACGCATGACACAGAAAGCCCTGCGCGAGGCGCTGGAGGCCATGGCCGCCATGCCGGGCCTGGAAGGCTGCGCCCTGGTCGAGATCGATGCCGGCATGGTGTGGCACCACGCCGGCCAGATCGAGGGCGTGCAGACCTTTGCCGAGGCCGCCAGCGACTACTGGCGCCTGTACAACCGCCTGTCGCACCAGTTCAAGGACCTGGGCGATCTGAAGGCCTCGGTGATGATGCACGCGCACGGCCGCATCACCCTGCTGCCCTGCGGCACCGGCATGCTGCTGGTGACGCTGACGCGCCAGAAGTCCGACATCGACTGGACCCTGTGGCAGGCCAGGACCCGGGAGCTGGCGCGGTTGGTGGACGCGCTGTGACGGCGGCGCGCTCGGCGCCGCCAGCCTAGCGTGGGGCGTCGGGCGCCTGCTTCTGCTCCAGCCGGCGCAGCCGCTCGGCCGTGCGGCGCTGACGCTCCAGGTCGTTGAGCAGCAGTTCCTGCTGGCGCAGCCGGTCCACGGTGGCCCGGCGCTCGACGCGCGCCTTGCGCACGCAGTCGTTGACGGCAAAGCGGCGCCAGCAGGCCAGCTCCGCCGCCTCGAACTGCTGTTGCGCTGCACGGCGCTCGGTGGCCACGCGCTGGCGCTCGCCTTCCAGCCACGGACCGAAGTCGGCATCGGCCAGCCCGGCCGGCAAGGCCACCGTGACCGGCGCCGCCGCGCTGGCTTCCGTCTCGCCGCCGGCGCGCGAGGCGCAGCCCCCAGTCCCCAGCAGAAGGGCCAGAACGGCCAGCAGGCCCAGCGTGCGTTTCATGTCAGTTGCGTGTCCACGGTGCGGTGATCCAGCGCCAGGTACTCGGCCGACTGCATCTCGTTCAGGCGGCTGACGGTGCGCGGAAACTCGTGCGCCAGCGGGCCTTCGGTGTAAAGCTGCTCGGGCGGCACCGCCGCCGAGAGGATGAACTTGACGCGCCGGTCGTACAGCACGTCCACCAGCCAGGTGAAGCGGCGCGCCTCGCTGGCCAGGCGCACCGGCATGTGCGGTACGTCGGACAGCAGCACGGTATGGAACTGGCTGGCGATCTCCAGGTAGTCGTTCTGCGAGCGCGGGCCGCCGCACAGGGTGCGGAAGTCAAACCACACCACGCCGCCGGCGCGGCGCCGGGCGCTGATCTCGCGCGCCTCGATGGGCAGCACCGGGTCGTCGTCGCGTGCGTTGGCCGCCAGGCGGGTGAAGGCGTCGTCCATGGCGGCGTCGGCCTCGGGGCCGAGCGGGCAGTGGTAGAGCTGCACCTGCTCCAGCGTGCGGCGGCGGTAGTCGGTGCCATGGTCGACGTTGATGACCTCCATGCGCGCGTTCAGCAGCTCGATGGCGGGCAGGATGCGGTCGCGGTGCAGGCCGCCGGGGTACAAATCGTCCGGCTTGAAGTTGCTGGTGGTGACGAAGCCCACGCCGTTGTCGAACAGCGCCAGCAGCAGCCGGTGCAGGATCATGGCGTCGGTGATGTCGGCGACGTGGAACTCGTCAAAGCAGATCAGCTTGAACTTGCGCGCCATGCGCTTGCCCAGCTCGTCCAGCGGGTTGACCGTGCCCTGCAGGGCGGCCAGCTCGCGGTGCACCTCGCGCATGAACTCGTGAAAGTGCAGCCGCGTCTTGCGGCGGATCGGCACGGCGTTGTAGAAGCAGTCCATCAGAAAGCTCTTGCCGCGGCCAACGCCGCCGTACATGTACACGCCCTTGGGGATGGGCGGGTGGCTGATGAGCTTCTTGATGGCGTTGGAGCGCCGCTGTTTGTAGCCCGCCCATTCCTCGGCGCAGCGCTGCAGCGCCTCGACCGCGCGCAGCTGCGCCGGGTCGCTCTGGTAGCCGCGTGCGGTCAGTTCCGCCTGGTAGGCGTCGCGAACACTGGTCATGCTCTGTAAACAAGAGCTGCTAGCGCTTGTCTGAGGCGCATTTCAGGCTGATTCAGCCCGAGCTGCCTGCAGGCAGCGCCAGCCGCCCTCCATCCTTCAAGTCTCCAAGGCCTGGCGACCACGCGCCAGGCTCGTCGCCTTCAGAAATTCAGCGTGCGCTTGTCCACCGCCAGCGCGGCTTCCTTGGTCGATTCGCTCAAGGACGGGTGCGCGTGGCAGATGCGGGCGATGTCCTCGCTGCTGGCGCGGAAGGCCATGGCCACGCAGGCTTCGGCGATCAGCTCGCTGGCCTGCGGGCCGACGATGTGCACGCCCAGGATCTCGTCTGTGGCAGCGTCGGCCAGCATCTTCACCAAACCGGTGGTGTCCCCCAGGGCACGCGCGCGGCCGTTGGCCATGAAGGGAAAGCTGCCGGCCTTGTACTTCACGCCGGCTGCCTTGAGCTGCTGCTCGGTCTGGCCGACCCAGGCGATCTCGGGCGAGGTGTAGATGACCCACGGAATCAGGTTGAAGTCCACGTGCCCGTGCTGGCCGGCGATGCGCTCGGCCACGGCCACGCCCTCTTCCTCGGCCTTGTGCGCCAGCATGGGGCCGCGCACCACGTCGCCCACGGCCCAGACGCCGGGCAGGTTGGTGCGGCAATCGTCACCGACGACGATGGCGCCGCGTTCGTCCAGCTTCAAGCCCACAGCCTCGGGGTTCAGGCCGTTGGTGTTGGGCACGCGGCCGATGGAGACGATGAGCTTGTCGACCTCCAGGCTCGCGGCCTCGCCCTTGGCGTTGGTGTAGGCCACGGACACCTTGGCTTCCTTGCCCTTCTTGGTCGTCTTGACCTCGCCCACCTGCACGCCCAGTTCGATCTTCAGGCCCTGCTTGTCGAAGGCCTTCCGGGCCTCCTTGGCGATCTGCTCGTCCACCGTGCCGAGGAAGGCGGGCAGCGCCTCCAGCACCGTCACCTCGGCCCCCAGGCGGCGCCACACGCTGCCCAGCTCCAGCCCGATCACGCCGGAGCCGATCACGCCCAGCTTCTTCGGCACGGCGCCCAGGCGCAGCGCGCCGTCGTTGCTCAGGATGTTCTGCTCGTCGAACGGCACGCCCGGCAACTCGCGCGCATTGGAGCCGGTGGCAACGACGACCTGCTTGCCGGTCAGCGTCTCGGGCTGGTCGCCCGCCACCGCAATCTCGTAGCCGCCATCGACGGCCTTGACGAAGGAGCCGCGCCCGTTGAAGTAGCTCACCTTGTTCTTCTTGAACAGGTACAGGATGCCGTCGTTGTTCTGCCGCACCACGGCGTCCTTGCGGCCGATCATCTTGGCCACATCTATCTTGAGGTTGCTCAGCGTGATGCCGTGGTCCCCAAAATGCTTGGCCGCGTGCTCGTAGTTCTCGGAGCTTTGCAGCAGCGCCTTGGACGGGATGCAGCCCACGTTGGTGCAGGTGCCGCCGGGGGCGGGCTTGCCGTCGTCGGTTTTCCACTCGTCGATGCAGGCCACCTGCATGCCCAGTTGCGCCGCGCGAATGGCCGCGATGTAGCCGCCGGGGCCGGCGCCGATGACGATGAGGTCGAAGTTCTTGGACATGATGGGTGCGCTTGAGGTCAGTAAGAAACGGGCCCGCTCATTCTGCGGGCACAAAAATCCAGAGCAGCAGGTAGGCCACGATGCCGACGCCGCCGAAGAGCAGCAGCAAGGCAAAGATCAGGCGCCAGGCCCAGCTTTCCAGCCCGGTGGCCTGCGCCAGCCCGCCGCACACGCCTGCGATCCACTTGTCGCTGGCGCTGCGCCGCAGGCGATTGATGGCCGCCACCACCGGCACGGTCGAGCCGGACGCCGGCGCGGGCTGCTCCAGCAGGCGTCGCTTGGCCTGCTCGAACTCGTCCTGGCTCAACACGCCGCCTCGGCGCATGTCGTCGAGCTTGGCGAGTTCGTCGGCCAAGGTCATGGTGCCGGACTCAGATGTCGAACAGCAGGCGCGCCGGATCCTCCAGCGCCTCCTTCATCGCCACCAGCCCCAGCACCGCCTCGCGGCCGTCGATGATGCGGTGGTCGTAGCTCATGGCCAGGTAGTTCATCGGGCGCACCACGACCTGGCCGTTCTCGACCACGGCGCGCTCCTTGGTGGCGTGCACGCCCAGGATGGCCGACTGCGGCGGGTTGATGATGGGCGTGGACATCATGGAGCCGAACACGCCGCCGTTGCTGATGGAGAAGGTGCCGCCGGTGAGATCGTCCAGGCCCAGCTTGCCGTCGCGCGCCTTCTGGCCGAACTCGGCGATCTTCTTCTCGATGTCGGCAAAGCTCATCTGGTCGGCGTTGCGCAGGATCGGCACCACCAGGCCGCGCGGCGAGCCGACGGCGATGCCGATGTCGAAGTAGCCGTGGTAGACGATGTCGTTGCCATCGACCGAGGCGTTGATGACCGGGAACTTCTTGAGCGCGTGCACCGCGGCCTTCACGAAGAAGCTCATGAAGCCGATCTTGACGCCGTGCTCCTTCTCGAACTTCTCCTGGAAGCGCTTGCGCATGTCCATCACCGGCTGCATGTTCACCTCGTTGAAGGTGGTCAGGATGGCGTTGGTGGATTGCGATTGCAGCAGGCGCTCGGCCACGCGGGCGCGCAGGCGCGTCATGGGCACGCGCTGCTCGGGGCGGTCGCCCAGGTTGGGGGCGGCGGGGGCGGCGACCTGCGGCAGCGTGCTGGTCGGCACGCCGGTGGGGATGGCCGCGGGCTTGGCCGCGCCACCGGCCACGGCGCCCAGCACGTCGCCCTTGGTCACGCGGCCGTCCTTGCCGGTGCCGGGCAC
>JAEXBL010000428.1 GCA_023394015.1 Pseudomonadota bacterium
GATCGTGCACGACTACGCCGCGCTCGGCCTCACGCTGCGGCGCCACCCGCTCGAACTGCTGCGCCCGCGCCTGGCGCGCTGGCGCCTGCGCAGCGCCAGGGAGCTGCAAGCGGCCCGGCACGGCGAACAGGTGCGCGCCTGCGGCATCGTCATCGGCCGCCAGCAGCCGGCCACGGCCAAGGGCACCATCTTCGTCACGCTGGAGGACGAGACCGGCCCCGTCAACGTCATCGTCTGGAAAAGCCTGCGCGCCGACGAGCAGCAGCGCAACGCCCTGCTGCGCGCGCGCCTGCTGGCGGTGCAGGGCGAATGGCAACGCGACCAGGACAGCGGCGGCCACGTCCGCCACCTGATCGCCCGACGCTTCGTCGACCTGACGCCGCTGCTCGGCCGCATCGCCGACCTCACGACCAGCCGCGACTTCCATTGACCGCCATGGCCCGCCGCCGCGCCCCCGCTGCCGACCCCGCCCTGCAAAATGCGCTGCTGCCCATGTCCGAGTTGCCCATGCCCGCCGCGCCCCGGCGCCTGTTCACCGCGCTGTTTCCCGATGCCGCGGCCAGCCAAGCCATCGACGCCGAGCGCCAGCGCTGGCCAGGCCGGCCGCACCGCCTGCACCCGGTGCCGGAGCGCATGCACCTCACGCTGCAGTTCTTCAACCAGGTCGATGCGCCGCACCAGCGCGACTGGCTGGCCGCGCTGCACACCCTGCGCTTCGACCCGTTCGAGATAGCGCTGACCCAGGCCGAGTTGTGGCGCGCGCCCAGCGGCGTCATTGCCGTGCTGGTGCCTCAGCCCACGCCCGAACTGGCCGCGCTGCACCGCGCCACCGCCCAACTGGCGCGCCAGGCCGGCCTGCCGGCGGCCAGCAGCGGCTTCAAGCCGCACCTGACCACGCTGCGCCGGGCCGAGCACGCCACGCTCGCGCCCCTGACCCAGCCCATCCGCTGGACGGTGCGCGAGGTGGTGCTGATCTGGTCCGAGCTGAAGGCCCAGCCGCCGCGCTATCACGTGCTGGGGCGCTTTCCGGGCTGACCGCCAGCCCCGCCAGGCTCAAGCGCGCAGCAGCGGCAGCAGGCGTGCCTCGCCCGCCGGCGTGGTGCGCAGGGCGCGACTGTCCTGATCGGGGCGCAGCCAGTCTTGTTGCACGCAGTGCTCAAGCAAGGCCTTGGCCAGCGCGCCGGCCAGGTGATCCTGCCGCTCCGACCAGTCCATGCAGCGGTAGGCGAGCCGCCCGCGCGTGGGCGCGATGCGCACGCCCAGCGTCGCCAGCCAGTCCTGGCCTGCCGGCGTCAGCGTGAAACCGCTGTCGCTTTCGACCAGATAGCCGCGCGCCAGCAACATGCGAAGCTGCGCCACGCCCAGTTCGCCCGCCAGGTGGCCGTAGCAGCGCCGCGCGTGCTTGAGCGCGGCATAGGCCGGGCGCCGCCAGCGCGTGGTGACCTCATCGCGCTCGGCCACCAGCGCCATGGCTTCGAGCGCGTGTGCCACGTCGGCGTCGGCCAGCGTGAAGTACTTGTGACGGCCTTGCCGCCGTACGCAGATCAGGCCCGCGTCTTCGAGCTGCGCCAATTGCGAGGTGGCGGCCTGTGGCGTGATGCCGCCCGCGCGGGCCAGCTCGCCCGCCGTGCGCGACTCGCCACCGAGCAGGCAGGCCAGCATGCGCGCCCGCGTGGGGTCGGCCATCATCGCGGCGATGCGGGCAAGGCGCGGCTCGAGGCGGTTCATCCCGCCGATGGTAAATGCGCGGGCAGGTCACGCCGAGCAAAAATACGGTCATGGCCCCGGCACTTGCGCTCTCGGCGTGCTTGGTAGGACGGCCAGTCTGCGGCGCCGGTGCGCGCCGTGCTTATGGCTCGGGTGGAAGTGTCGGCCGGGTCATGCTGCGGCGCACAATCATGCGAATCCGCTAAAATCTGGTTGATTCAACCAATTTGAAGAAAGAGGCCTGCCATGCAAATCGCCGTCGGCCTGTTCGAGGCCAAGACCCGACTGTCGGAATACGTGGCCCGCGCCGAGAAGGGCGAGGAGGTCATCATCACCCGCCACAACAAGCCGGTGGCCAAGATCGTGCCGCTGGACGCCAAGCGCGAGCCGGCGCACGAGGACATTCCGCCGTTCATCCAGCGGACCTTCGACATGGGCGAGCCGCTGATCGATCTCAACAAGGCCAATGACTTTCTTGCCGAACTGGACGTGCGGGAGTTTCTGAGGCTGGATGCGCGCCTGCGTGCCGAGCAGCCTGTGCCCAAATCGAGCAAGAAGCCGTGAGGCTGCCCGACACCAACGTGCTGGTCTACAGCGTCAATGCCAGCAGCCCTTTTCACGCCACCGCAGCGGCCTGGTTGGCCAAGGCCTTCGGCGCGCCCGGCGGCATCGCGTTTGCCTGGAGTGCATTGATCGGATTCGTGCGCGTGGCCACCCACCCGCGCGCCCTTGCCGCGCCGCTGTCGGTGGCCGACGCGACGGCTTTGGTGGATGAATGGCTGTCCCACCCGCGTGCCACGATTGTCCATCCGGGCGCGCACCATGCCGACGTGCTGTTCAAGCTGCTGCTGCAATGCGGCAGCGCCGGCAATCTGACGAATGACGCTCACCTTGCCGCCCTGGCCGTCGAGCACTCGGCCAGTGTCGGCACGTTCGATCGCGATTTCCTCAAGTTCAAGGGTGTGCAGATCGATCTGCTCACCCAAACCTGAATCCTCAAGAGTGTTCTTATGAAAACGTCAACGCCCCCCACATCCGTCGCCGACATCCGCCAAAGCTTCCTCGACTTCTTCGCCGCCAAGGGCCACACGGTGGTGCCCTCGTCGCCGCTGGTGCCGGGCAACGACCCGACGCTGATGTTCACCAACAGCGGCATGGTGCAGTTCAAGGACGTGTTCCTGGGCACCGACAAGCGCCCCTACG
>JAEXBL010000443.1 GCA_023394015.1 Pseudomonadota bacterium
CTTCATGGTCAATTAGGCCTCCAGCCCTTGCGAAACAAGCGCAAGCAGCTACATAAACAGTAGCAAATTACTGTTGTTGCTGTTGCTGCTGATCGGCGCTGTCCACGCTCTCGGCCGGCACCGGACGCTCTTCACGCTCGGCGCGCGCGGGGCGATCCTCACGCGCGCCACGGTCTTCGCGCGGGCCACGGTCTTCGCGCGGACCACGGTCGCCGCGATCGCCACGGGGCGGACGATCACCGCGGTCGCCACGCTCACCGCGTTCACGGTACTCGCGCGGCGGGCGCTCTTCGCCATAGCCGTTGCCGCCATCCTCGCGCGCCGGGCGGTCCAGCAGCGCCTTCATCGACAGCTTGATGCGGCCCTTGTCGTCGGTCTCCAGCACCTTGACCTTGACCACCTGGCCTTCCTGCAGGTAGTCGGTGACTTTTTCCACGCGCTCGTGGGCGATCTGGCTGATGTGCAGCAGGCCGTCCTTGCCGGGCAGGATGTTGACCAGCGCGCCGAACTCCAGCAACTTGGTGATCGGGCCTTCGTACACCGAACCCACTTCGGCCTCAGCGGTGATGGCCTCGATGCGGGCGCGTGCGTCGTCGGCCTTGGCGGCGTCGGTGCTGGCGATGGTGATGGTGCCGTCCTCGGCGATGTCGATGGTGGTGCCGGTTTCCTCGGTCAGCATGCGGATGGTGGCGCCGCCCTTGCCGATCACGTCGCGGATCTTCTCGGGGTGGATCTTCATCGTGTACAGCTTGGGCGCGTAGGCGCTGATCTCGGCCTTGGCCTCGCCCATGGCTTCCTGCATCTTGCCCAGGATGTGCATGCGCGCTTCCTTAGCCTGCGCCAGGGCCACCTGCATGATCTCCTTGGTGATGCCCTGGATCTTGATGTCCATCTGCAGCGCGGTGATGCCGCTGGTGGTGCCGGCGACCTTGAAGTCCATGTCGCCCAGGTGGTCCTCGTCGCCCAGGATGTCGGTCAGCACGGCGAAGCGGTTGTCCTCCTTGATCAGGCCCATGGCGATGCCGGCCACGTGCGCCTTCATGGGCACGCCGGCGTCCATCATCGACAGGCAGCCGCCGCAGACGGAGGCCATCGAGCTGGAACCGTTGGATTCGGTGATCTCGCTGACCACGCGGATGGTGTAGGGAAACTCGTCCTTGGACGGCAGCAGCGGCACCAGGGCGCGCTTGGCCAGGCGCCCGTGGCCGACCTCGCGGCGCTTGGTCGAGCCCATGCGGCCGGCCTCGCCGGTGGCAAACGGCGGCATGTTGTAGTGAAACAGGAAGCGGTCCTCGAACTCGCCGGCCAGCGCGTCGATGCGCTGCGCGTCGCGCTCGGTGCCCAGCGTGGTGACCACCAGCGCCTGCGTCTCGCCGCGCGTGAACAGCGCCGAGCCGTGGGTGCGCGGCAGCACGCTGTTGCGGATCTCGATCGGGCGCACGGTGCGCGTGTCGCGGCCGTCGATGCGCGGCTCGCCGGCCAGGATCTGGCTGCGCACGATGCGCGCCTCAATGTCGAACAGCAGGTTGTCGAGCTTGACGGGGTCGAACTCCACGCCCTGCGCGGTCAACTCGGCCTTCACGGCGGCGTAGGCGTCGCGGCAGGCCTGGGTGCGGGCCTGCTTGCTGCGGATCTGGTAAGCCTCGCGCAGCTTGGGTTCGGCCAGCGCGCCCACCTTGGCGATGAAGTCCTCGTCCTTCGCCTCGGGCGCCCAGGTGCCATCGTCGGCCCACAGCGGCTTGCCGGCCTCGCGCACCAGCTCGTGAATGGCGTTGATGGCGATCTTGCCCTGCTCGTGGCCGAACACCACGGCACCCAGCATCACCTCCTCGTCCAGCTGGTCGGCCTCGGACTCGACCATCAGCACGGCGGCCTCGGTGCCGGCCACCACCAGGTCGAGCTTGCTGTTGGCGCGGGCGGTCTTGCCCGGGTTCAGCACGTACTCGCCGTTGATGTAGCCCACGCGCGCGGCGCCGATGGGGCCGTTGAACGGGATGCCGCTGATCGACAGCGCGGCGCTCACGCCCAGCATGGCGGCGATGTCGGCATCGACCTCGGGGTTCAGCGACAGCGTGTGGATGACCACGTGCACTTCGTTGAAGAAGCCTTCCGGAAACAGCGGGCGGATCGGGCGGTCGATCAGGCGGCTGGTGAGCGTCTCCAGCTCGCTCGGCTTGGCCTCGCGCTTGAAGAAGCTGCCCGGGATCTTGCCGGCGGCGTAGGTCTTCTCGATGTAGTCCACGGTGAGCGGGAAGAAGTCCTGCCCCGGCTTCGGGTTCTTGCTGGCGGCCACGGTGGCCAGCACGACGGTGCCGTCGATCTCCACCAGCACGGCGCCAGAGGCCTGGCGGGCGATCTCGCCGGTTTCCATGACGACGGTCTTGTCGCCCCACTGGAAGGACTTGGTGACTTTGTTGAACAAGCTCATGATTGCTCCTTGATGAATAGCTGTTGGCACAAGCTTTGCCTGCGCTGGAGCCTGGCGTCATTCAGAACAAATGCCATTCCAGAACCCGCCTGGGGGGCCAGGCCAACCGGTTGTGGAATGACACAGCTTCGCTTTCTGAACGCGCGCTGCTCCGGGACGAAAAAGACAAAAACGCCTGAGCCTCGGCGAAGGCATCAGGCGTTCCTTGTCATGGCGGGCTTACTTGCGCAGGCCCAGCTTCTGGATCAGGGCCAGGTAGCGGTCGGCGTCCTTGCCCTTCAGGTAGTCGAGCAGCTTGCGGCGGCGGCTGACCATGCGCAGCAGGCCGCGGCGGCCGTGGTGGTCCTTGGCGTGCTGCTTGAAGTGGGGGGTCAGCTCGTTGATGCGGGCGGTCAGGATGGCGACCTGCACCTCGGGGCTGCCGGTGTCGTTGGCGGCGCGCGCGTTGTCCTTGACCACGGCGGCCTTGTTCTCCTTGGAGATCATCTTGAATTTTCCTCGTTCCAAATTGTTTGACTTGCGAGGCGCGCCGGAACTACGCGCCACGTGCGTATTGCGAAGGATTTCGCGCCACGTGCGTCTTGCGAAATGCAAAACCTATCGATTATATCAGGCCGGCACCAGCCTGAGGGCGCCGCCCGACAGCGAGTCGATGCTCTGGTCGGCCAGTTCGTCGCCGTCCCTGAGCGGCTCGGCCGGCTGCGCCAGCACCTGCTGCACGAAGGGCGGCAGGGCCAGCAGGCCGTGGTGCGTGGCGCCGCTGTAGAGCTTGAGATCGCGCAGGCCGTGGCCGGCCAGCCGCGCATCGACCTCGGCGGCGGTCAGCGCCAGCGGGTCGGCGCTGTCGGAGGCCATGGCCATGCCCCACAGCGTGCCGTACAGCGGCACGTACTGCAGGTAGGGCCGCACCACGCCAAAGGCGCTCTGCAGCGAGGCCACGATGCGCGCCATGGTGTGGCCGCGGTGAATGGGCGACTGGATGTGCAGCGAAATCACGCCGCCCGGGCGCAGCGCGCGCCGGCAGGCTTGGTAGAACTCGCTGGTGTACAAGGCCAGCGCCGGGCCGAAGGGGTCGGTCAGGTCGAGCACGATCTGGTCGAACTGCGCCTCGCAGGTCTCGACGTAGGCGCGACCGTCGCCCAGGCGAATCTCCAGCCGCGGGTCGTCGAAGGCGCCGCGGTGCACGGCGGGCAGCCACTGGCGCGACATGTCGATGACCTCACGGTCCAGCTCGGCCAGCACCACGCGCTCCATGTTCGGGTAGCGCAGCAGGTTGTGGGACGAGCCGCCGTCGCCGCCGCCGATGACCAGCGCCTGGCGCACGTCGCCATGGGTGATGGCGGGCAGGTGCACCATCGGCTCGTGGTAGAAGAATTCGTCCTGCTCGCTGGTCATGAAGCAGCCGTCGATGCGCATGGCGCGGCCGAACAGCGGCGTCTGCACGATCTCGATGTGCTGGTCGGGCGAGCGCGCCTCGGCCAGCACCTCGGTGGTGCGCAGGTAGAAGCCGAAGTCGTGCGACAGCTGCTCGACGGCGTAGTCGCCGCCGGCGCGGGGCGCGGCGCCGCTCATGCGCGCACAACGCGGTGCAGGTGCGGATCGGCCGGCTGGAAGGCCTGCTGCAGCGCGTCGAACAGCGCCTCGGCCTTGGATGAGTTGTCGCAGCTGTAGCTGCACACGTAGACGTCGAGCGTGACGTAGTCGTCCTCGGGCCAGGTGTGCAGGGCCAGGTGCGACTCGGCCAGCACCACGGCGCCGGTCACGCCCTCGCCTTCGCCAAAGCTGTGGAACAGGCTGCCCACGGTGGTCAGGCCGGCGTCAGCCACGGCCTGTTTGCAAAAGGCTTCGAGCTTGGCGGCGTCGGTCATCAGGCCGGGTTCGGCATGGCAGCCGTACAGATCGCCGATCAGGTGCAGGCCGGGGGCCTGGCGTGCCATGGGACGCTCAGGGCGCAGCGACGCGCCGGAGGCAACCACGGGAGTGGGGGAATCGGTGTGAGGCAGAACGCGCATGACACATCTCCACGAACTAGGTGGCAAACAGGTTCGCCCGGCACAGGCCGAACGAACACGGAAACCGCTGACCAGAACCTTGAAAGCGCCTTCGGACCTGCCCTTTCAGACCTGCCTCGAACACCCCCAATCGCCTGCGCGGAAACGAAAGTCCGCCTGGTGCTGTACCCCCCTCACAATGAGGCAGTCAGCCACGCGGGCGGAAGATGGCCGGACAAACCCGTTGTCCGGTGAACTCGGCATTCTAATACGCCCAGCTGCCGAGATCAACTGGCAACTGGGGCCAATTGCGCACAATTCAAGAAGAAATTGCGTCCGCGGGCAGGCCTGCCGCGACCCGTCAGGCCCGCTGCGCCGCCAGCCAGGCCGCCACGCGCTCGACGCCTTCGCGCAAGCGATCCGGCTCGCGCGAGGCGAAGCACCAGCGCAACCAGCCCTCGGCTTCGGCACCGAAGGCCACGCCGGGGGCCAGGCCCACCCCGGCTTCGGCCACCAGGCGCTTGGCCAGGTGCAGCGAATCGCCATGGCCTGCAACGCGCAAGAAGGCGTACATGCCGCCCGGCGCGGCGCAGGTGGTCACGCCCGGCACGGCCTGCAGCAGCGGCACCAGGGTGTCGCGGCAGTGCTTCAGGTGGGCCACGATGCGCGGCGTGATGCGCTCCGTCTGCGCCAGCGCCACGATGGCCGCGCGCTGCACGAACACCGGCGCGCAGGAGGTGTTGAACTCCAGCAGCTTGCCCACCTGGGGCGTCATGTCCGTCGGCATGACCAGGTAGCCCAGGCGCCAGCCGGTCATCAGAAAGGCCTTGGAAAAGCTTTGCACCACCACCAGCCGGTCGTCGGCGCGGGCGATGTCGAGAAAGCTCGGCGCCGCGCCGCTGGCGGTGTCGCCGGCGTAGTACAGGCGCTCGTAGACCTCGTCCGACAGGATCCAGGTGCCGGTGGCGCGGCAGTGCGCCAGAATGGCCTGCTGCTCGGCCGGCGACAGCGTCCAGCCCGTGGGGTTGTTGGGCGAGTTCAGCACCAGCAGCCGGGTCGCCGGCGTGATGGCCGCCAGCAACGCAGGCAGGTCCAGGTGCCAGGCGCCCTCCTCGTCCGGGCGCAGCGCCACGCAGCGCAGCTTGGCGCCGAGGATGCGCGGCTGCGCCGTCAGGTTGGGCCACACCGGCGTCACCACCACCACCTCGTCCCCGGCGTCGATCAGCGCCTGCATGGCGACGATGAGCGCGTTGACGCCGCCGGAGGTGATGGCGATGCGGTCGATGCTCACCGCGCCGTGCAGGCGGCTGGTGTAGGCCGCCACGGCGTCGCGCAGCGCCGGCAGGCCCAGGTTGTGCGAGTAGAAGGTCTCGCCCGCCTGCAGCGAGGCGATGCCGGCGGCGCGGATGGCCTCGGGCGTGACCTCGTCGCTTTCGCCGAACCAGAACGGCAGCAGGTCGGCCCGGCCCATGCCGGCGTTGGCCACTTCACGGATCTTGGATTCCTCGAGGTTCAGAACGGCTTGACGCATGGTGCAGGGGCTCTTTTAATGGTGCAGGTTCGTGCAGTGCCAAGCATCGCACACCACCCTGCCCTACCTGCAACACCCGCACCATCACGCCATGCCTGTTGCCCTGCCCGCCCTCCGCCGCTGGCCCGTCCTGGCCGCCTGCCTGCTTGGCCTGACCCTGGCGCCCACCCTGGCCGGCGCACAGTCCGGCACGGCAACGGCCCGGCCGCCCTCCAAGGCGCAGCCCAAGAAGCCCGCTGCCCGCGGCGCCCGCTTGAAGGCGGCGCCGAAGGTGACCTACGCCAACGGGCAGACCCTGGCCCAGCGCCAGCGCAGCGAAGCCGCCCGCCTGCGGCGCGAATGCCAGGGCCGGCCCAATGCCGGCGCCTGTCTGGGCCATGCGCGCTGACGGCCCGGCCTGAGTTCCAGAGCCCGGGGCCGCCTGCCGGCCGCCTGCCAGGCCAGGCGCAGGGGGCGGCCGATGGCGGCGCAATTGGCGGCACGGCGCCAAAGCGGCGCTGTTATATTTCTGCGCTTCAGGGCAGGCCGTTCGGCCCCTCGCCTTTTTCCGATCCGTTTCCTGTTCCACCTCGTCGCTGGCCGGCATTGTTCGCAGCCGTCGGTCGGCTCATCTGACCTGCTCTTCTGATGGATCTGGTTTACCTGCTCCTGCTGCCCTTTGCCGGCAGCCTGGTGGCCGCGCTGATGCCCACGCACGCCCGCACCGCGGCGGCGGTGTGGGCCGCGCTGGTGGCCACGGCCGGCCTGGTGTGGGTGGCGCTGCTGTTCCCGCAACTGCAGGGCGGGCAGGTGCTGCGCGAGGAATACCGCTGGATCCCCTCGGCCGGCATGAACTTCGTGGTGCGCATGGACGGCTTCGCCTGGATGTTCGCCATGCTGGTGACGGGCATCGGCACGCTGGTGGCGATCTACGCGCGCTACTACATGTCGAAGAACGACCCGGTGCCGCGCTTCTTCTCGTTCTTCCTGGCCTTCATGGGCGCCATGCTGGGCGTGGTGCTGTCGGGCAACCTGGTGCAGATCGCCTTCTTCTGGGAGCTGACCAGCCTGTTCAGCTTTCTGCTGATCGGCTACTGGCACCACCGCATGGACGCCCGGCGCGGCGCGCGCATGGCGCTGACCATCACCGGCGCCGGCGGGCTGGCCCTGCTGGCCGGCATGCTGATGCTGGGCCACATCGTCGGCAGCTACGACCTCGACGCCGTGCTGGCCGCGGGCGACCGCATCCGCGCGCACGGCCTCTACACCACCATGGTGCTGCTGGTGCTGCTGGGCGCGCTCACCAAGAGCGCGCAGTTCCCCTTCCACGTGTGGCTGCCGCGCGCCATGGCGGCGCCCACGCCGGTGTCGGCCTACCTGCATTCGGCCACCATGGTGAAGGCCGGCGTGTTTCTGCTGGCGCGGCTGTGGCCGGCGCTGTCGGGCACGCCGGAATGGTTCTGGATCGTCACCGGCGCCGGCGTGGTGACGCTGGTGCTGGGCGCCTACATCGCCATGTTCCAGACCGACCTGAAGGGCCTGCTGGCGTATTCGACCATCAGCCACCTGGGCCTGATCACCCTGCTGCTGGGCCTGAACCGCGACCTGGCCGCGGTGGCCGCCGTGTTCCACATCATGAACCACGCGACCTTCAAGGCCTCGCTGTTCATGGCCGCCGGCATCATCGACCACGAAACCGGCACCCGCGACGTGCGGCGCCTGTCGGGCCTGTGGAAGGCCATGCCCATCACCGGCACGCTGGCCTTCGTGGCCAGCGCGGCCATGGCCGGCGTGCCGCTGATGAACGGCTTTTTGTCGAAGGAGATGTTCTTCGCCGAGACGGTGGACCTGTCGGCCATGCCCTGGCTCGACGTCGGCCTGCCGATTGCCGCCACCGTGGCCGGCATCTTTGCCGTGGTGTATTCGCTGCGCTTTTCGGTCGACGTGTTCCTGGGCCCGCCGGCCACAGACCTGCCGTTGGCGCCGCACGAGCCGGTGCGCTGGATGCGGGTGCCGATCGAGGTGCTGGTGCTGCTGTGCATCGTGGTCGGCATGTTTCCGCAGTGGTCCATCGGGCCGGCGCTGCAGCTGGCGGCGCAGCCGGTGGTGGGCGGCGTGCTGCCGCACTACAGCCTGGCCATCTGGCACGGCTTCAACAAGCCGCTGGTGATGAGCACCATCGCCCTGGTGGGCGGCATCGCGCTGTTCCTGGCGCTGCGCGGCGGGCTGGAGAGCGGCCGCATCCGCCAGGTGCCGCTGCTGCACGGGTTGGACGGCGAGCGCCTGTTCCAGAGCCTGCTGTACCGCATCGACCGCGCCAGCCGCCGCGCGCTGGCGCTGCTGTCCACGCACCGGCTGCAGCCGCAAATGCTGCTGATCGTGCTGGCCGCCATCGCCCTGGCCGCGGGCGCGCTGTGGCGCGGCGGCGTGACCTGGGGCGACCGCGAGCGCGTGCCCGGCAGCGTGGAGTTCGCCCTGATCTGGGTGCTGGGCTGCGTGTGCGCGGTGGCGGCGGCCAACCAGGCCAAGTTCCACCGGCTGGCGGCGCTGGTGCTGCTGGGCGCCGTGGGGCTGGCGGTGAGCCTCACCTTCCTGTGGTTCTCGGCGCCCGACCTGGCGCTGACCCAGCTGACGGTGGAGGTGGTGACCACCATCCTGTTCCTGCTGGGCCTGCGCTGGCTGCCCAAGCGCCTGCCCTACGAGGCCGTGCCGCCCAGCCTGCGGGTGCGCGGCCGGCGCACGCGCGACTTCATCGTCGCCGTGGCCTCGGGCCTGGGCCTGGCGGCGCTGGCCTACGCCATGATGACGCGCCCGGCGCCGCAAAGCATCTCGCCCTTCTTCATCGACCGCGCCCTGCCCGAGGGCGGCGGCACCAACGTGGTCAACGTGATGCTGGTCGACTTCCGCGGCTTCGACACCATGGGCGAGATCACCGTGCTGGGCATCGTCGGCCTGACGGTGTACGCGCTGCTGCGGCGCTTCCGCCCGCCGCGCGAGGTGATCGAGCTGCCGCCGCAGCAGCGCGCCGTGCCGCCCGACCTGGTGAGCGACCTGATCAACCCGCGCACCGCGCAGGACACGGCCCTGGGCTACATGCTGGTGCCGGCCGTGCTGGTGCGCCTGCTGCTGCCGATCGCCGCCGTCATCGCGGCCTACTTCTTCATGCGCGGGCACAACCTGCCGGGTGGCGGCTTCGTGGCCGGGCTGGTGCTGTCGATCGCCTTCATCACGCAATACATCGTGGCCGGCACGCACTGGGTGGAGGCGCATCTGCAGCTGCGCGTGATCCGCTGGATCGCCGTTGGCCTGCTGCTGGCGCTAGGCACCGGGCTGGGTGCGCTGTTCTTCGGCTACCCGTTCCTGACCTCGCACACGGCGCACCTGACGCTGCCGCTGCTGGGCGAGATCCACCTGGCCAGCGCGCTGTTCTTCGACGCCGGCGTGTTCGCCACCGTGGTCGGCGCCACGCTGCTGATCCTGACGGCGCTGGCCCACCAGTCGGTGCGCAGCCACCGCAAGGCGCCCGAGACCACGGTCACGGCCACCACCGGCCCGAGGGAAGTTGACTGAAATGAAGCATGACTTCGCCGCCCTCGATGACCGTCATTGGCGGGCCATGACCAATGACCGGCGCCGGCGCGCCGTGACCAATGACCAAAGCACCGTGTGGGCCGATAGGTTTTGTCATTGGTCATGCGCTCGTCAGAGCGCGGTCATTCGTCATATGTTTCATGCGCTGCGGCTGTTGCGCCCGCGCCGAGGACAGCCGACATGGAAGTGATCCTCGCCATCGCCATCGGCGTGCTGGGCGGCTCCGGCGTGTGGCTGGTGCTGCGCCCGCGCACCTTCCAGGTGCTGATGGGGCTGGCCATGCTGTCCTACGCGGTCAACCTGTTCATCTTCGCCATGGGGAGCCTGTCGCTCGACAAGGAGCCCATCGTGCGGCCCAGCCTGGTGCCCAACCTCGAGAACTACACCGACCCGCTGCCGCAGGCGCTGGTGCTGACGGCCATCGTGATCGGCTTTGCCACCACGGCGCTGTTCCTGGTGGTGCTGCTGGCCTCGCGCGGCCTGTCCGACACCGACCACGTGGACGGCGAGGAGCCCGCCGACGGCACCGCCCTGCCGCCGCTGACCAGCCCGGCGGCCGACGAGCGGCAGGAGGCCCGGCCATGAGCTTTGCCCGCCTGGTCGACTGGGCCATGCCGCACCTGATCATCGCGCCGGTGCTGGTGCCGATGGCCACCGCCGCCGTGATGCTGCTGCTGGGCGACACGCGCCGGCCGCTCAAGGCCATGCTGAACGTGCTGGCCTGCGTGCTGGGCGTGGTGATTGCCAGCGGGCTGGTGTTCTCGGTGCAGCACACCAGCGGCGTGCAGGCGGTGGGCGTGTACCTGCCGGCCAACTGGCCGGTGCCCTACGGCATCGTGCTGGTGGCCGACCGGCTGTCGGCCATGATGGTGCTGCTCAGCAGCGTGCTGGGCCTGGCCGCGGTGCTGTACGCCAGCGCGCGCTGGCACAAGGCGGGGGTGCACTTCCCCCCGCTGTTCCAGCTGCAGCTGATGGGGCTGTACGGTGCCTTCCTGACGTCCGACCTGTTCAACCTGTTCGTGTTCTTCGAGATCATGCTCACCGCCTCCTACGGGCTGCTGCTGCACGGCTCGGGCTGGGCGCGGGTGCGCTCGGGGCTGCACTACATCGCCATGAACCTGATGGCCTCCAGCATGTTCCTGGTCGGCGTGGCCATGCTGTACGGCGTGACCGGCACGCTGAACATGGCCGACATGGCCATCATGGTGCCCGCCATTCCCGAGGACGACCGCGGCCTGCTGCACGCCGGCGCGGCGGTGCTGGCGGTGGCCTTTCTGGTCAAGGCCGCGGCCTGGCCGCTCAACTTCTGGCTGCCGTCGGCGTATTCGTCCGCGGCGGCGCCGGTGGCGGCGCTGTTCGCCATCATGACCAAGCTGGGCGTGTACGCCGTGCTGCGGGTGTGGACGCTGCTGTTCCCGCAGGACGCCGGCGTGTCGGCGCTGTTCGGCGGGCCGGTGCTGGTGGGGCTGGGCATGGTGACGCTGGCCTTCGGCGCGCTGGGCATCATCGCCAGCCAGCACCTGGGGCGCATGGCGGCGTTCTGCGCCATCCTGTCGTCGGGCACGCTGCTGGCGGGGCTGGGCTTCGGCCAGCCGGCGGTGACCGGCGGCGCGCTGTACTACACGCTGGGCTCGACGCTGGCGATCAGCGCCTTCTTCCTGCTGGTCGAGCTGGTGGACCGCACGCGCGAGGTGGAGGAAAAGCCGCTCTACGTCAGCGAGGTCGAGCCCGACGACGCGTTCGCCTTTCCGGTGGATCTGGTGCCCACGCGCGACGTCAACCTGGACGACGACGAGCAGGCGCTGATCGGCCGCGCCATCCCGGCGGCGATGGCCTTTCTGGGCCTGGCCTTCATCGTCTGCGCGCTCACCATCGCCGGGCTGCCGCCCATGGCCGGCTTCGTCGGCAAGGTGGTGATGCTGTCGGGGCTGCTCAA
Organism: Pseudomonadota bacterium; assembly: GCA_023394015.1. Classification (GTDB taxonomy): domain Bacteria; phylum Pseudomonadota; class Gammaproteobacteria; order Burkholderiales; family Burkholderiaceae_C; genus Ottowia. The sequence goes on from JAEXBL010000443.1 coordinate 11,457, forward strand.
CCCGGCCGGCTTTGGCGAGGACGCCCGCGTTTCCGCCGCCGCCTGGCTGCTGCTGGGCCTGCTGCTGGTGGGCGGGCTGCTGACCATCATCGCCATGTCGCGCGCCGGCGTGCGCTACTTCTGGGCCACGCACGACCGGCCGGTGCCGCGCCTGCGCATCATCGAGACCCTGCCCATCGGCGCGCTGCTGCTGCTGGCCGGCGTGCTGGTGTGGCAGGCCGACCCGGTGCTGCGCTACGCCAACGCCACGGCGCGCGGCCTGCACGACCCCAAGGACTACATCGGCAGCGTGGTGTCGGCCAAGCCAGTGCCCTCGCCCACCGCCACCGGCGAAGGAGGATTGCGCCGATGATGAAACGCCTGCTGCCCTGGCCGCTGCTGTCGCTGGCGCTGGTGGTGATGTGGCTGGTGCTGAACAGCGCGTTCAGCCTGGGCCAGCTGCTGCTGGGCGTGCTGTTCGGCGTGGGTGCGCCGGCGCTGCTGGCACCGCTGCGGCCAGCGCGCCCGCGCGTGCGGCACCCGCTGACGGTGCTCCGCCTGATCCTCACCGTCGGCCACGACGTGGTGGCCTCCACGCTGGACGTGTTCTGGACCCTGCTGCGCAACCAGAGCAGCCCGGTGAACAGCCGCTTCGTGGTCATCCCGCTGGAATTGCGCGACCCCACGGCGCTGGCCTCGCTGACCATGATCACCACCGTGGTGCCCGGCACCGTGTGGTGCGAACTGGCGCGCGACAGCAGCGCCATGCTGCTGCACGTGTGGAACGTGCCCGACGAGGCCGCCTTCGTGGTCTTCTTCAAGCAGCGCTACGAGCAACCCCTGATCCGCATCTTCGAGTCATGAGCCCGCTTCTGTCCACCGCCATCACCCTCACCCTGGGCGCCTACGGCGTCGCCATGCTGGTCGCCGCCTGGCGCATGCTGCGCGGCCCCTCGGCGCAGGACCGCGTGCTGGCGCTGGACCTGATCTACATCATCGGCATGCTGATCGCCCTGGTGCTGGGCCTGCGCTACACCAGCCACACCTACTTCGAGGCGGCCCTGCTGATCGCCCTGTTCGGCTTCGTCAGCTCGGCGGCGATGGGCAAGTTTCTGCTGCGGGGAGAGGTGATCGAGTGATGGTCACGCTACCGCTTTGGCTCGAGATCATCATCGCCGCCCTGCTGCTGCTGAGCGGCGTGCTCACGCTGGCCGCGGCCTGGGGGCTGGTGCGGCTCAAGCACTTCTTCCAGCGCATGCACCCGCCGGCGCTGGCCTACGTGGGCGCGTCGTGGTGCGTCACGCTGGCCTCGATCATCTACTTCTCGGCCCAGCAGCACGGGCCGCAGCTGCGCGTGTGGCTGATCATCATCCTGCTGTCGATCACGGTGCCGGTGACCACGGTGCTGCTGTCGCGCGCGGCGCTGTTCCGCGGCCGGCAGGCCGGCCAGGGCGACCTGCCGCCGGCGTTTCAGCCCAAGGCGCCACCGCCTGCCGCGCCCGGCGAGCGCTGAGCCGGCCTGACGCGCAACACGGTCAACCGCAGAAAGCTACTGATTCAATAGCACCCACCCTCATTCGGGCCGCCGCATCTTGCAGCTGTGCGGCATGGCGGCCTGGTCGGCGCCGATCTGGCGCACCACGCGAAAGCCGTAGCCCGAGCC
>JAEXBL010000003.1 GCA_023394015.1 Pseudomonadota bacterium
TTCCATAATCTGCACCCCTTTCGGATCCAGGGTGATCCCGAAGAACCCGCCCCCACCGAACATGTAGACCGTGAGGTGGAACGGCTGCTCGCGGCTGCAGAAGTTGAACCGCACCGACAGCGGCTGGCCGATGAACGGCACGGTGAAGCCCGCGCCCAGCGACACGTTGCTGAGGTTGAGCACCCCGCAGGCGAGGCTGGGCAGGGCAACGGAGAACCCGGCGTCGATGCCCCTGGAGCTGATGTCCAGGTAGGGCGGATCGGAAAACCCATCCAGCGGAATCAGGTCGCGCAGCGTCTCGACAAAGGACAGCGGACCGACAAACTGGATGTCGTCCAGCAGCACGTCCACGTTCATCTTGGCGGAAGAGTCGACACTGAACTCGATCTTGCGGAAATGCAGCTCGATGAAGCTGGCCGGTGCGATGAGCACCAGATCGAAATGGCTCAGGCCGCACAGCACGCTGATCTTGGGCGTTCCGCCACTCTTTTTCACGCGCGCCTCGACGGCGACGATGAAGGCGTTCTTGTCGTGCACCACGAACAGCGGCGACGCCTGCTCGAACCCCCAGCTCTTGATGGACGGCCGCCAGTCGAAGCGGATCACCAGCTCCTCCCCGAGCAGAATTTCCAGCAGGTTCAGCAGATCGGCCGTGCCCGACAGTGCCGTCTTGACCACCGCCATGGCGTCCAGCAGCGCCTTGCGCGGTGCGCCGTCCAGCAGCGACAAGGCCGCAATGTCGTCGCGCACCGGGTCGAGCGCGTCGGCCACCCGCTGCAGCTTGGGCGCCAGCTGAGCAGGCTGCGTCAGCAACTCGCCGAAGGACTGCCCCGGCGCGGGGTTGTCGACCAGTTCCTTGAGGGCACCGAACAAGCGCTTGCCATGAGCGTAGAGCCCGGCAAAGGCAGCCACGCTGCCCAGCACGTCCAGCGCGGTCTCGGCGACCCGGCCAACGTCCTGGCGGAATCCGGCCGGAATCCCGGCAGCGGCATCGACCGTCGCACGCATCGAGACGCTCGCCTGCCGCAACTGTCCATTGCCTGCCGGCGGATCAAGCGCAGCCGAAAGATCGATGCCGGCCAGCGGGTCATCCAGCTCGAAGCTGCGGCTGGACAGCGCATCGAGCTGGCCGATCATGGACGCCACGTGGGCCACCAAGGCATTGGCCTTCTCGATGAAGGGCCCGCTCTCGGCCGCCGCGAACGCCGCCGCCTGGGCCATGAGGTCCTCGACGCGCTGCCTGACCCCCTCGAGCACCGCCTTGGCCAGATTCGCCGGCTGCGCGGCCAGCGCAGTGATGAATTGGTAGAGACGCAGCACGTCGTTGACGAAGGATTCGACACTGGTGCTGGCCTCCGAGACGAACTTGGGCACCTTGTCGAGCTGGTTCAGCAGGTCCCCCACCTCTTCGATCACGGCGCCCAGGGGTATGCAGCCAAACAGCAGGGGCAGGGGCAGCTCCAGCGATGTGGTGGCCGGAAAGAACTGCGCAGGCTTCATCAGCCCCGCGAGCAGGTCATCGACGTCGCCCGCCGCCGGCCCCAGTACGCGGGAGATCGCGCTGGGCTGCATGTTCGGCATCACGAAGCCGCCGCTGCGGTCGCCCTGCCTGGAAAAATCCAGGCAGGCCATCTGCGGCGTCGCCACGACGTCAACAAACACCTGGCCCTTGTTGGCCACCGCGTCGAAGCCCTTGGCTGCATAGGTCGGGTTCCAGCGCACGAGGTTGTTCTTCACGTTGCCCGACAGCTGCGCCAGTGCCGCGATGCGCACCTGTGCACGCACCACACGCGGAAAGAACATCGGCCTGCTGAGCCCCTGGCTGTACGTCTTGAAGGCGTTGAGCGAGGCAGCGCTTGCCTTGTCCGGCACATGGGCGCCAAAGCTCATCGTCACCACTTCCAGAGCCGTATCGCCGGCCTTGGCACTCGGGGCCATCGCAACGCGCTGTTGCCTCAAGCCGGCAAAGGTCCAGTCGCCCTGGTCCGGCGTCTCCCGCCGGTCCGGTGTCTGCCTGGCGTTCCAGGCTTTCGCCGCCATGGCGCTCGCTTCGGCAGCGCCGGTGAGGCCCGGTCCATCATTGACGTACAGCGGCACCAATCTCTTGCCGGAGCGCTTGCGCGGGCTGGCCAGCACGTTGGACATGAAGATCATCGGCAGCTCGAACTCGACGTTGCGGCCGTCGAGGTCGGTGGCCGACAGGTGGAACCGGAACGGCCGGCCCCTCACCATCGGCCAGAACAGTTGCTGCCCCCGGCCTTCGATCTCCGACGAGGCCGGGGGATCGAGGTCCGGCGTGACCGTGGTCAGCACGCGCATGCTGCTGAACGGAAACTCGTTGCTGACCCGCTGGTTGTTCGCACCGTACGGCCGCAGCGAAGCGGCGTCATCAAAGTGACGCTCACGCTCGCGCACGACCATGAACATGCGCTGCCGGACATAGGCGGGATGACCCGGCAGCGGATGAAACTTGCGCTCGCTGACCTTGATCAGCGCCACCCGATGGCCGAACGGAAACAGCACACCGCGGTACACCACGCGCACATAGTGGTCGCGCCCCATGGACGCCCGGTGCACCCAGGACTCGACATCGAGCCCGGGCGGCTCCCAGTCGCCGCGCGCATCCAGCCAGCCACCAAGGGCACTGAGTGCCAGCCGCTCTGCCCGAACCGGCTCGGGGACGTAATTGGCCATCGAGAAGTTCGACGACAGGTGCGCGATCTGGTAGCGGTCGTAGTCTTCCAGGGTGGCCAGAAACGGCGAGTCCCGTCCAGGCAGGGGAAGCTCCGCCATGCCCTGCGGGAATGCCGACTGCATCGGCGGCGCACTCCCCGGTCCACCGGTAGCCCACACGGCGCGCACGGTTCTGCTGGGGTCGGGCTGGTGCGATTCCGGCGCGCGCCGGCCATCCTGCAGCGGGCCAACCAGGCGTGTGTGCCACAACTCCGTGTGCCGGGTCGCCTTGGACGTCACCGCCTGTGCGGCGTGGCACCAGCGCTCCTGGGCGTGGGGCGCAATGATCAATCGCCACGGTAACTCGAGGGCGGTTTCTCTCGCCCCGGGCAGCGCCGGGGTCGGCCCGACCGGAAACGGCAATCGCGCACGCCCTGGCCTCTCCAGCACATCCGTGACCCATCGGCCTGCGATGTCGTTCAGGCGCCTGGTCAACACCGCCTGGGCCGAACCCCCACCACGCCATGCCAGCACGGTCTGGCGCACCGAAAACGCCGCCAGCGCCGTGGGCGTGACCCCCGGCGCTGCCGCAACCACACCGACCTCGGTCGCCGCCTCCTGCACCCGCTGGCGTGCCGTGGCGGGCTTGCGCGCCGCCTTGGCTGCAGCCTGAGCCACGGCCACGCTGGGCCATGGCAGGTACGTGCTGCGGCCCTGCGGCGGCAGTGCAGCAGCCGGCACCTTCATGGCCAGCTCGCGTATGGCAGCCAGCACCGCCTCGAGGGTGTAATCGCACTCGAAGCCGGCCGGCCAGTCGAACACCACGCGGGACTCCCCGGCCGCCCGGGCACGAATCGGGGGTGGACCGACCTGCACGTTGGATGGCGGCGAGGGCGATGCCGCATGGCGCGACCCGGAAAGGGGCGGCGGCGTATCAGGTTGCCGCTCGTCCACCCCTGCCGGCGCTGCCTCGTAGAACACCTCCTCGGCAATCGATTGGGGTGGATGGTGCAGCACCAATGCCGCGGCTCCGCTGCCGCGCCGGCGCAGTCGCGGAGGCGAGCCAGGCGCCACCTCCAGATTGACCAGTTCGATCCGGAAGGCAAGCAAGTCCTCGGTACGTACGACCGGCCGCCCCCTCCGCGACGAATGGAACAGGTTGAACTCGGTATTCAGCGGGACGGGTATGCGTCCAATCCGTCCCATGTCGGGGATGGGACGAGCTTGCCCCGCATCGATGGTGCGGCTGGCGCCGCCGACAACCGCGCCCGATGGCTTGAGGGTCGCCCTCGTCTTCTTCGGTCCTGTCGCCATCTCGGTCTCCTTGGTTCATGCGCCAGGCGAACACAGGAGCAACAACAGCCGTGGATCCGCTGCCCCTGCCTGCCACTGCCCCCTTGGCTGACAAGTATGCGCAGCAACCTCGAAGACACACTGTTTGGATTTGTAAAAATACCATCCAAACGAGGTACGGCATAACCAATAAGGCCAGGGGTATCCATGCCGACCATGCAAGTGCATGACCCAGCTGTTCTTCGTTCCGATCGCACCATGCTGGCCGGGGCGCAGAGGATGCTTCGGACCACACCTCGGCTATGCTGCCGCGATGCCGAGCCAACCCCTGATCCACCGCTGGCTGCCGGCCCTGCTGCTCGGTCTGCTGTCCTGGCTGTTCACGGCACCAACGCTGGCGCGCAGTTGCCCGCCCGAGGCCACGGCGCCCACACCCGAGCAGGTGCGCGAGGCCGCGCGCACGGCGCCCGACCGCGGCTTTCTGTGGCGCATCGAGAAGGACGGCCGCCACGCGCACCTGTACGGCACGCTGCACGTGGGCCAGCCGGCGTGGCTGGTGCCCGGCCCGCGCACCCGCCAGGCACTGGCCGACGCCGACGTGCTGGCGCTGGAGCTGGACCCGACCGACGCCGACACCCAAGCCGCGCTGATGCAACGCCTGAGCACGCCGCTGAAGAACCCTCTGCCAACCGCACTGACCGCCCGCCTGCGGCGCCAGGCCGAGGCCGACTGCCTGCCCTGGGCCGCGCTGCAGCCGCTGCGGCCCGAGTTGCAACTGACCACGCTGGTGCTCAGCGCCGCGCGCCGGCAGTCGCTGGATGCGGCCTACGGCAGCGAGATGGTGCTGCTGGGCATGGCCCGTCAGCTGGACAAGCCGGTGCACGCGCTCGAATCGGCGACCGAGCAGGCCGAGGCGCTGCTGATGGACGACGACGCCCAACTGGTGCAGTTGCTCGAAGCCAGCCTCGACGATCTGGAAAACGGTCGCGCCACCGCCGTGCTGCAGAAGCTGGCCACCGCCTGGGCCGAGCGCGATGCCCAGCTGCTGCAAACCTACGAGCAATGGTGCGAGTGCGTCGAGACCGAGGCCGAGCGCGTGCTGATGCACCGCCTGCTCAACGAGCGCAACGCGCGCCTGGCCGCACGCATCGATGCGCTGCACGGCGAGAAGGGGCCGCTGTTCGTGGCCGTGGGCGCCTTGCACCTGTTCGGGCCCCAGGGCTTGCCGGCGCTGATGAAGGCGCGCGGCTACCGTGTCGAGCCGGTGTTCTGAGCCGGCGCGCAGATCTACAAGAAAAGCGACACCAGCGCCTGCCCGTCAAGCGTTGGCAGCTGCGTTTTTGGCAGCCAACCGCCGATCGTCAGGCATTCACATCCACCACCACGCGCCCGCGCACCTGCCCCGCCAGCAGCCGGGCGGCCGTGGCGGGCGCGTCGGCCAGGCCGATGGTGTCGGTGTTGCGCGCCAGCACCTCGGCGGGCAGTTCGCGCGACAGGCGCTCCCAGGCCTTGGTGCGGCGGGTGTAGGGGGCCATCACGCTGTCCACGCCCGCCAGGGTGACGCCGCGCAGGATGAAGGGCGCCACCGTGCCCGGAAAGTCCATGCCCTGCGCCAGCCCGCAAGCGGCCACCGTGCCGCCGTAGCGGATGCTGGCGCACACGTTGGCCAGCGTGTGGCTGCCCACGCTGTCCACGGCGGCGGCCCAGCGTTCCTTTTGCAGCGGCTTACCGGGCGCGTTGAGCGTGGCGCGGTCGACCAGCTCGCTGGCGCCCAGCGCCTTCAGGTGCTCGGCCTCGTTCAGCCGGCCGGTGGAGGCGTGCACGGCGAAGCCCAGGCGCGACAGCAGCGCGATGGCGATGCTGCCGACGCCGCCGTTGCCGCCGGTCACCAGCACCGGGCCCTGCTCGGGCGTCACGCCGTGCTGCTGCAGCGCCATCACGCACAGCATGGCGGTGTAGCCGGCGGTGCCGATGGCCATGGCCTGGCTGGGCGCCATGCCGGCCGGCAGCGGCACCAGCCAGTCGGCCTTCACGCGCGCCTTCTGCGCCAGCCCGCCCCAGTGCGATTCGCCCACGCCCCAGCCGTTGAGCAGCACGGCGTCGCCCACGCGGTAGCGCGCGTCGCTCGACGCCAGCACGGTGCCGGCGAAGTCGATGCCCGGCACCATGGGCCAGCTGCGCACCACCGGCGCCTTGCCGGTGATGGCTAGGCCGTCCTTGTAGTTCAGCGTGGAATGGCTGACCTGCACCAGCACGTCGCCGGCGGGCAGTTGGGCGTCGTCAAGCTCGGTGACGGCGCAGTGCGGCGCGCCGGTGTCGGACTGGGTGAGCAGCAGGGCCTTGAACATGGTCGGTCTCCTTTTGAGGGCATGCGATTGACTGCGGCCCACTATAAGCGCGGCGCCAGCACCCCATCCAGCCGGCATAGACTCGCAGGCGTCATGCCCCGCCTCCTGCACGCCACCGACTTCGCCGCCGACGCGCCCGCCGTGGCGCAGGCGCTGATCGGCGCCACGCTGCTGGTGGGCGGCGTGGGCGGCGTCATCGTGGAGGCCGAGGCCTACGACATGCACGACGCCGCCTCGCACACCTTCGGCGGCCCCACCGAGCGCAACCGCGCCATGTTCGGCCCGCCGGGCCACGCCTACGTGTACCGCAGCTATGGCACCCACTGGTGCCTGAACTTCGTCTGCCGCGAGGCGGGCCACGGCGCCGGTGTGCTGATCCGCGCCCTGCAACCCACGCAGGGGCTCGAGGCCATGCGCGCGCGCCGCGGCCTGCACGACGAGCGCCTGCTGTGTGCCGGCCCGGGCCGGCTGGCGCAGGCACTGGGCATCAGCCTGGCGCACTACGGCCAGCCGCTGGACGAGCCGCCGTTTCGCGTGCTGAGCGCGCCGCCCGGCACGCCGGTGCAGGTGCTGACCGGCCCGCGCATCGGCATCAGCAAGGCGGTCGACACGCCCTGGCGCTTTGGTCTGGCCGGCTCGCGCTACCTCAGCCGGCGCTTTTGAGACCCGGGCCTACGGGTGCCTGCGGCGCGGCACGGCACAATCCACGCCAACTGACATCACCGACTTGGAGAACATCCGCATGAACGCAAGCACCGACAACCCCATGGCCTTCATGGCCGGCAACGACGGCCTGGCCCTGGGCGACACCGCCCACGCGCGCGTGCTGACGCTGCTGGAGTTTCGCGCCGGCGACGGCCCGATGATCCGCATCGAGCCCGACGCGCAGCTCAAGCTGGAGCGCGCCCCGCAAAGCCTGGTGGTGCGCTGGCAGGAGGGCGGGCAGCCCATGAACGCCGCCATCCCGGTGGTGGAGTTCAACCACTTCATCGACGCCGGTCAGATCGCCATCGAGCGCTGAGACCGCGGCCACAGCGAACCCAGCACGATCACCGCCAGCCCCACCGGCACGCCGAAGAAGCCCGCCGACACCGGGTGGATGCCCCACCACAGGCCGCCCGGGGGCAGGCCCCACCAGCTGCGCCAGGCGGGGCTGGCCAGCAGCATGTAGCCCAGCGTGACGCCGGCGCCGGCCAGCATGCCGGCCACCACGGCGCGGCGCGTGGTGCGGCGCCAGAACAGGCCGGTGACCAGCGCCGGGAAGAAGGTGGACGCCGCCAGCGAGAACGAGGCCGTGACCAGCGAGATGATCTCGGCCGGCTTGAGCGCCGCCACCAGCGCCGCCAGCATGGCCACCGCCAGCAGGGCGAACTTGGTGACGATGACGCGGTTGTCCGACACGCTGACCACGCCGCCGCGCACCGGGGCGGTGTCGTGCACCAGCGCGTTGGCAATGGTCAGCAGCAGGCCGTCGGCGGTGGACAGCGCCGCCGCCAGCCCGCCCGCCGCCACCAGGCCGGACACCACGTAGGGCAGGCCCCCCAGCTCGGGCGTGGCCAGCATGATCATGTCGGCCGCCAGGCGGATCTCGCCGAACTGCAGCACGCCGTCGCCGTTGATGTCCTGCACCGCGATCAGGCCCGGGTCGACCCGCGCCCACTGCGCGATCCAGTGCGGCAGCTGGTCGAAGCTGCTGCCCACCAGGCTGTCCATGACCTGGTACTTGACCAGGGCCGCCAGCGCCGGCGTGCTCAGGTACAGCAGCGCGATGAAGGCCAGCGACCAGGCCACCGAGCGGCGCGTGTCGGCCACGCTGGGCGTGGTGTAGAAGCGCGTGAGCAGGTGCGGCAGGCTGGCGGTGCCGACCATCAGGCAGAACATCAGCGCCAGGAAGTTGAGCCGCGACTGCTGGAACTCGGCCCGCTCTTCCGACGTGCCGCGCGGGTCTCCCGCGAAGGCCTGGGTGTGCCGTGGC
>JAEXBL010000007.1 GCA_023394015.1 Pseudomonadota bacterium
ACGCCGAGCCCATCGATCCCGACACCGCGCTGGCCGCCGCCGCGCCCGCGCCACTCGAGGCACCCGAGCCCCCCGCCGCGCCCGCCAGCGCCGCCGACCCGGCCTTTCTGGCCAACTGGCCACGCGACACGCGCCTGAGCTACAAGCTGGGCGGCCACTACCGCGGCGAGCTGCACGGCAGCGCGCACGTGCTGTGGCAGCGCGAAGGCACGCGCTACCACACGGCGGTGGAGATGAGCGCCGGCCTGCTGGCCTCGCTCAGCTTCAGCAGCCAGGGCGAGATCACCGCCTCGGGCCTGATGCCCGAGGTGTACGAGGAAAACCTGCGCGGGCGCCGCCGCGGCGTGCGCCTGGGCGAGGACGTGCGCCTGAACAATGGCACCCGCGTGCCGCGCCCCGCCGCGGTGCAGGACACCGCCAGCCAGTTCGTCGAGTTGGGCCACCGCTTTGCCACCGGCCAGGTGCCGCTGGTGCCCGGCGCGCAGGTCGACTTCTCCATGGCCCGCCCCGGCGGCATCGACGACTGGACCTACGACGTCATCGCCAAGGAAGTGCTGTACCTGCCGCGCCTGGGCCCGGTGCCCACCTACCACCTGCGCCCGCGCCCCCTGAGCAAGCCGCGCGGGCCCATCAGCGCCGAGATCTGGTATGCCCCCAGCCTGCAGCACCTGCCGGTGCGCATCAAGATCACCCAGGGGCCGGACACTTACATCGACCTGCTGGTGGACACCATCGAGCAGCGTTGACGCTGCCAGATCAATAGTATTCGGCCACTTGCAAACAGGCGCCCGAATTCGGTTGGATCGAAGCCACTGCCGCACCCAACGCGATCGCCTGCATGCGGCGCCATGGATTCCAGCTTGCGCCGGAATGACGCTCCTCAAGGATTGCGCAGCAAGCCTTCATATGGCCGCGGAGCAGGCCAGTCCAGCGAACGCCGTGGCCGGGCTTGGCCCGGCCACTGGCGTTGTCCCCCCTTCGGGGGGAAGGCGCCGCAGGCGACTCAGGGGGAGTTATTTCCGCCGCAGGTCGACCACCCGCTTGGCCTTGCCCACGCTGCGCTCGATGCCGCCTTCGTGCCGCAGCTCGACCTCCACGCTGCTGCCGACGTAGACCTTGATCTCGTGCTGCAGCAGCTTGGCGGCGGCGCGGGCGGAGATGCTGCCGGGGTCCACGCCGGGGGCGCATTCCACGGCCACCTTCAGGCTGTCCATCTGGCCTTCGCGCGTGAGCACGCACTGGTAGTGCGGCGACAGCTCCACGCGCTTCAAGATCAGCTCCTCGATCTGCGTGGGGAACACGTTGACGCCGCGGATGATCATCATGTCGTCCGAGCGGCCGGTGATCTTCTGCATGCGGCGCATGGTGCGCGCGGTGCCGGGCAGCAGGCGCGTCAGGTCGCGCGTGCGGTAGCGGATGATGGGCAGCGCCTCCTTGGTCAGGCTGGTGAAGACCAGTTCGCCCTCCTCGCCGTCGGGCACCGGCTCGCCGGTGGCGGGGGCGATGATCTCGGGGTAGAAGGGGTCTTCCCAGATGGTCGGGCCGTCCTTGGTTTCGACGCATTCGTTGGCCACGCCCGGACCCATCACTTCGGACAGGCCGTAGATGTCGACCGCGTCGATGTTCATGCGCGCTTCGATGGCCTGGCGCATCTCGTTGGTCCAGGGCTCGGCGCCGAAGATACCCAGGCGCAGGCTCAGGCTGCGTGGGTCCAGCCCCATGCGCTCCACCTCGTCGGCAATGGCCAGCATGTAGCTGGGCGTGACCATGATGATGTCGGGCTGGAAGTCCTGGATCAGCTGGATCTGCCGCTCGGTCTGGCCGCCGCCGAAGGGCACCACGGTGAGGCCCAGGTGTTCGGCGCCGTAGTGCGCGCCCAGGCCGCCGGTGAACAGGCCGTAGCCGTAGCTGATGTGCACCATGTCGCCCGGGCGCGCGCCGGCGGCGCGGATGCTGCGCGCCACCACGCCGGCCCAGGTGTCGATGTCCTTGCGGGTGTAGCCGACCACCGTGGGCTTGCCGGTGGTGCCACTGGAGGCGTGGATGCGCACGATCTGCTCGCGCGGCACGGCGAACATGCCGAACGGGTAGCTGTCGCGCAAGTCTTTCTTGGTGGTGAAGGGAAACTTGGCCAGGTCGGCCAGGCTGCGGCAGTCGTCCGGGTGCACGCCGGCGGCGTCGAACTTGGCCTTGTAGACCGGCGAGTGGGCGTAGGCGTGCTGCAGCGTCCATTGCAGGCGCTGCAGCTGCAGCGCGCGCAACTCGTCGATGCTGGCCTTTTCGATCGGCTCGAGCGGAAAGCGGGCAGCGCTCATCGCGGGGTCTCCTGCGGGGGTTCGTTGTCGGCCGGGATCACCGTGCCGCTGATCTGCGTGCTCTTGCCGCGAAACAGTGCCACCGCCTGGCCCTTCTGGTTGCTGACGCGGATGTCGTAGATGCCGTGGCGGCCGGCCAGGTGCTGCTCCACGCCCTCGGCGGTGAGCACGTCGCCCTCGTAGGCCGGGCGCAGAAACTCGATGCTGCAACCATTGGCTACGGTGTTGTGGTTACGGCTGTTGCAGGCGTAGGCGAAGGTGGAATCGGCCAGGGTGAAGATGAAGCCGCCGTGGCAGATCTGATGGCCGTTCAGGTGCAGCGGCCGCACCACCATGCGCATGCTGGCGCGGCCGGGCTGGCAGCTCAGCAGTTCCATGCCCATGGTGTCTTTCGAGGCCGCGGCGGCGGCATACATCGAGGCGCCCACGCGGCGCGCCAGCTCAGCGGCGGCCGCGTCTGGAATATGTGCGCTCATGGCCTATTCGCCTTTGAACTGCGGCGCGCGCTTTTGCAGGAAGGCCGTCACGCCCTCGACGAAGTCGTGCGTGAAGCCCATGCGCGACTGCATGTCGCGCTCCAGATCGAGCTGCTCGTCGAGGCTGTGCGTGTGCGCGCCGCGCAGCAGCTGGCGGGTGGCGATCAGCGCCTTGGTCGGCATGGCGGCCAGGCGCTCGGCCAGGGCCGTAGCGGCGGCCAGGGCGTCGTCGGCCACGTCCCAGATCATGCCCATGGCCTTGGCGTCCTGCGCCGACAGCTTGTCGCCCGTCATGCACAGCGCCATGGCGCGCGCCAGGCCCACGCGCTGCGGCAGCAGCCAGGTGCCGCCCGAATCGGGCACCAGGCCGATCTTGCTGAAGGCCTGGATGAAGCTGGCGCCGGTGGCCGCGATGGCGATGTCGCAGGCCATGGCCACCGAGGCGCCCGCACCCGCCGCCACGCCGTTGACGGCGCACACCGTGGGCACGCGCACATTGATCAGGCGCCGCGTAGTAGGGTTGAAGGCCTGCTCCACCAGCGGGCCGGGGTCGGCGCGGTGCATCAGGTTGGGGCCTTCGCTGAAGTCCATCTCGGACAGGTCGGCGCCGGCGCAAAAGGCGCGGCCGGCGCCGGTCAGCACCAGCGCGCGGATCGACGGGTCGGCCTCGACCTCGTCGAGTGCGGCCCACAGATCGCGGTGCATCTGGCGCGTGAAGCTGTTGAGCGAGGCGGGGCGATTCAGCGTCAGCACGGCGACGGCGCCCTGCCTGGACAAAAGAACGGCCGGCTCGGCGATGGCGCCGGCGGCTTGGTCGGTGGTGGTCATGTGTCTTGTCTCCTCGGGGCGCGAATTTACCATTAGCCGACCCAGCGGTCGGTTAACTCGGCACGCCCATGGGGGTCGTTATAGTCGCAGCCAGCGATTTTTGACATCCCAAGGAGTACTTGTGACCTACGAATTCATCACCATCCGCACCGAGGGCGAGCGCGTCGGCATCATCACCCTGAACCGACCCAAGCAGCTCAACGCCCTGAACCCGCAGCTGATGGTGGAACTGGGCCAGGCCTTGAAGGCCTTCGACGCCGACGAGGCCATCGGCTGCATCATCCTCACCGGCAACGAGAAGGCCTTTGCCGCCGGCGCCGACATCGGCGTCATGGCCACCTACACATTTGCCGACGTCTACCGCGAGGACTACATCACCCGCGACTGGGAAACCATCCGCAGCATTCGCAAGCCGGTGATCGCCGCCGTCAGCGGCTTTGCCCTGGGCGGCGGCTGCGAGCTGGCGATGATGTGCGACATCATCATCGCCGCCGACAACGCCAGGTTCGGCCAGCCTGAGGTCAAGCTCGGCATCATCCCCGGCGCCGGCGGCACCCAGCGCCTGCCGCGCGCCGTGGGCAAGGCCAAGGCCATGGACCTGGCCCTCACCGGCCGCATGATGGGCGCGCAGGAGGCCGAAAGCGCTGGCCTGGTCAGCCGCGTGGTGCCGCTGGACAAGCTGATGGACGAGGCCCTGGCCGCCGCGCTGGCCATCTGCGCCAACGGCCCCATGGCCGTGATGGCGGCCAAGGAGTGCGTCAACCGCGCCTACGAAGGCCCGCTGTCCGACGGCGTGATGTTCGAGCGCCGCCTGTTCCACGCGCTGTTCGCCACCGCTGACCAGAAGGAAGGCATGGACGCCTTCGTCAACAAGCGCGCGGCGGTGTTCAAGAACCATTGAGCGCACTTTTTGCCCACCAGCGCGGCGCACTTTGCCTTATAATGCGCGGTTGCCGGTGGTATAGCTCAGTCGGTTAGAGCGTGGGATTCATAACCCCAAGGTCGGTGGTTCGATTCCACCTACCACCACCACATCGAAAGGCCCTGAATGGCGCAAGCTGCTCAGGGCCTTTTCTTTCGCCTCACGCCAGCCCGCTCAGATCATTGATCGCGCGCAGCACGCGCTCTGCCGTGGCCGGGGCGTCCATCTGCACGGGCTGGCCGCCGGCGCGGGCGGCGGCGACGGCGTGGCGCAGGGCCTCCCACACGCTGATGGCGAGCATGAAGGGCGGCTCGCCGACGGCCTTGCTGCGAAACACCGTGTCTTCGTCGTTCGCCTCGGGCCAGAAGTGCACCGCAAAGTGCGGTGGTGTGTCGCCGGCGGCGGGGATCTTGTAGGTGCTGGGCGCCTTGGTGGTGAGGGCGCCTTCCGCGTTCCACACCAGCTCCTCGGTGGTCAGCCAACCCATGCCCTGGATGAAGCCGCCCTCGATCTGACCGATGTCGATGGCCGGGTTGATGCTGCGCCCCACGTCGTGCAGGATGTCCACCGCCAGCACGCGGTACTCGCCGGTCAGGGTGTCGATGGCGACCTCGCTGCAGGCGGCGCCGTAGGCGAAGTAGAAGAACGGCCGGCCGCTGAGCGTGGTCTTGTCGTAGTGGATCTTGGGCGTGCGGTAGAAGCCGTCGCTCCACAGCTGGATGCGGTTGGCATAGGCCGCCTGCACCACCTCGGCAAAGGCGCGCGTGGCCTTGGGCGTGACGACCTGGCCGCCGCGGAATTCCACCGCGCCCGCGCCGCAGCCATCCAGCCCGCCGACGAAGGCCGCCAGGTTGCCGCGCACCGTGCGCGCCGCCGCCTGCGCGGCCTTGCCGTTCAAATCGGTGCCGCTGGAGGCGGCGGTGGCGCTGGCGTTGGGCACCTTGTCGGTGGCGCTGGCGGTGACCAGCACCTGCGCCAGCGGCACGCCCAGCTCGTCGGCCACCACCTGCGCCACCTTGGTGTGCAAGCCCTGGCCCATTTCGGTGCCGCCGTGGTTCACCTGCACGCTGCCGTCGGTGTAGACGTGGACCAGCGCGCCGGCCTGGTTGAACTGCGTGGCGGTGAAGCTGATGCCGAACTTGACGGGGGTGATGGCCAGGCCGCGCTTGATCTGGGCGTGGGTGGCGTTCCAGGACAACACGGCCGCCTGGCGCTGCCGATATTGGGCCAGCAGTTCCATCTTGGGCAACAACTCGTGCAGGCAGTTGTCCTCGACCTGCATCTGGTAGTGCGTGGTGCAGCGATCGGTGGCGCCGCGCGGGCCGTACAGGTTGGCCAGGCGCACGTCCAGCGCGTCCTTGCCCAGGGCGCGGGCAATGTCGCCCAGGATGGTCTCGATGGCGATCACGCCCTGCGGGCCGCCGAAGCCGCGAAACGCGGTGTGGCTTTGCTGGTTGGTCTTGCAGCGGTAGCTGCGGATCAGCACGTCGCTCAGGAAATAGGCGTTGTCGGCATGGAACACGGCGCGGTCGCACACCGGGCCGCTCAGGTCGGCGCTGAAGCCGCAGTTGGCCATCATGTCGAGCTTCAGGCCGGTGATGCGGCCGGTGTCGTCGAAGCCGACCTCGTAGTCGTAGGCGAACGGGTGGCGCTTGCCGGTGATCATGAAGTCGTCGTCGCGGTCCAGCCGCAGCTTCACCGGCGCCTTGGTTTTCAGCGCGGCCAGCGCCGCCCACACGGCCATGTGGCCGGCCTGGGTCTCCTTGCCGCCAAAGCCGCCGCCCATGCGCCGGCACTCCACGGTGACGCGGTGGCTGGCCATGCCGAGCGCGTGCGCCACCCAGTGCTGCACCTCGCCGGGGTGCTGCGTGCTGCTGGTGATGTGCCACTGCTGCTGCTCGCGGGGCTGGGCCAGGGCGATCTGGCCTTCCAGGTAGAAGTGCTCCTGCCCGCCCACGGCAAAGCGCCCGCGCAGGCGCTGCGGCGCGCGCGCCAGCCCGGCGGCGGCATCGCCGCGCGCCACCGTCACCGGCGGCAGCACAAAGCTCTCGGCCGCCATGGCCTGCTCGATGCCGAGGATGGCGGGCAGCTCGCTGATGTCGAGCCTGACCTGCCGCGCCGCGTGGCGCGCCGCCTGCACCGTGTCGGCCACGATCAGGCCGACCACCTGGCCGACGTGCTGCACCACCTCGCAGGCCAGGATGGGCTCGTCGTGCACGAAGGTGGCCAGCACCGGGTCGCCGGGAATGTCGGCGGCCGTGATCAGCGCGCGCACGCCGGGCTGCGCCAGCGCGGCCGCCGCGTCGATGCCGTTCAGCCGGCCGTGCGCCACCGGCGACAGGATGGGCGCGGCGTGCAGCGTGCCGCGCGGCTCGGGCAGGTCGTCCACGTAGGGCGCCTGGCCCTGCAC
>JAEXBL010000008.1 GCA_023394015.1 Pseudomonadota bacterium
GTGTTCCTCGCCTTCCAGGGCACCTTCGCCGCCATCACCTGCTGCCTGATCGTGGGCGCCTTCGCCGAGCGCATCAAATTCTCGGCCGTGCTGGCCTTCATGGTGCTCTGGTTCAGCTTCAGCTACGTGCCGATGGCGCACATCGTCTGGGGCGGCGGCCTGCTGGCGCAGGACGGCGCGCTGGACTTCGCCGGCGGCACCGTGGTGCACATCAACGCCGGCGTGGCCGGTCTGGTGGGCGCCTGGCTGGTGGGCCAGCGCATCGGCTTCGGGCGCGAGGCCTTCACGCCGCACAGCCTGACGCTGACCATGGTCGGCGCCTCGCTGCTGTGGGTGGGCTGGTTCGGCTTCAACGCCGGCTCGGCCGGGGCCGCCGACGGCAGCGCCGCGCTGGCCTTCGTCAACACCGTGCTGGCCACCGCCGCCGCCACGCTGGGCTGGCTGCTGGGCGAGGCGCTGCACAAGGCCAAGGCCTCGATGCTGGGCGCCGCCTCGGGCGCCGTGGCCGGGCTGGTGGCGGTGACGCCGGCGGCCGGCTTCGTCGGGCCGATGGGCGCCATCGCCATCGGTCTGGTCGCTGGCCCGGCCTGCCTGTGGGGCGTGAGCGGCCTCAAGCGCCTGCTGCGCGTGGACGACGCCTTCGACGCCTTCGGCGTGCCCGGCGTGGGCGGCATCGTCGGCGCGCGGCTGACCGGCGTGTTCGCCGCGCCCGCCCTGGGCGGCACCGGCGGCGCCGATCCGGCCGGCTTTGCCATGGCGGCGCAGGTGTGGGTGCAGACGAAGAGCGTGCTGTTCACCATCGCCTGGTCGGGCGTGGTCTCGCTGCTGGCCTACAAGCTGGTCGACTGGACCATCGGCCTGCGCGTGAGCGAGGAGCAGGAGCGCCAGGGCCTGGACATCGCCAGCCACGGCGAGACCGCCTACAGCCGCTGACGCGGCGCCCGCCCGGGCGTATTCAGGGCCTGCCCCGGCGGCAGGCCCGCTATGGTGCCAGATCGGACCCCAGCGCCTGCGGGGCAGGCCCAGCCAGCTATGTATTTGGAAGTAACTGGCGCCGCCCCGCGCCGGCAGGGGGCGCCCAGCGGCTACCATCGGCGGCATGCAAGCCGAGATGCAAGCCCTCATCGACAAGATCCGCAAGGCCGCCGAGCGCGGACGGCCGCTGCGCATCCGCGGTGGCGGCACCAAGGATTTTCATGGCCAGCAACTGCACGGCGACCTGCTCGACACGCGGCCGCTGGCCGGCGTGGTCAGCTACGAGCCAAGCGAGCTGGTGGTCACCGCCCGCGCCGGCACGCGCCTGCGCGACTTGCAGGCGCTGCTGGCCGAGCAGGGCCAATGCCTGCCCTTCGAGCCGCCGCTGTTCGGCGTCGCCAGCACCGTGGGTGGCGCCGTGGCGGCGGGCCTGTCGGGCCCGGCGCGCGCCAGCGTAGGCAGCCTGCGCGACTACGTGCTGGGCGTGCAGCTCATCAACGGCAAGGGCGAGCTGCTCACCTTTGGCGGCCAGGTGATGAAGAACGTGGCCGGCTACGACGTCAGCCGGCTGATGGCCGGCTCGATGGGCACGCTGGCGGTGGTCGCCGAGGTCAGCCTGAAGGTGCTGCCGGTGCCGCCGGCCGAGCGCACGCTGGTGTTCGAGCTGAGCGAGACCAGCGCCCGCCAGCAGCTCAACCGCTGGGGCGGCCAGCCGCTGCCGCTGAACGCCAGCTGCTGGGCCGACGGCCAACTGGTGCTGCGCCTGCGTGGCGCCCGCGCCGCCATCGACAGCGCCACCAGGCTGATGGGCGGCCAGGTGCTGGACCAGGAGCGCGCCGAGCGCCAGTGGGCCGCGCTGCGCGACCAGGCGCTGCCCTTCTTTCGCCTGGCACCGGGCGAGGCGCTGTGGCGCGCCAGCGTGCCCGACACCGCCACGCCGCTCAACCTGGGGCCGACACTGCTCGAATGGCACGGTGCGCAGCGCTGGGTCAAAGGCGCGCCGGCCGATGCCCCCCGCGTACGCGACGCCGCCGCGCGTGCCGGCGGGCACGCCACACTGTTTCGCGGTGGCGACGGCAGCGTGCCCGTGTTCACCCCCTTGAGCGCGCCGCTGGCGCGCATCCACGCGCAACTCAAGCGCGAGTTCGACCCGGCGGGCATCTTCGGCCCCGGCCGCATGTATTTGGATTTTTGAATGCAGACCGACCTGGCGCCCGAATACCGCGACACCGAGCTTGGCCGCGAGGCCGAGGCGATCCTGCGCAAGTGCGTGCACTGCGGCTTTTGCACCGCCACCTGCCCCACCTACCAGCTGCTGGGCGACGAGCTGGACGGCCCGCGCGGGCGCATCTACCTGATCAAGCAGGTGCTCGAAGGCCACGCGCCCACCCGCGCCACGCAGCAGCACCTGGACCGCTGCCTGACCTGCCGCAACTGCGAAACCACCTGCCCCAGCGGCGTGCAGTACGGCCACCTGATCGACATCGGCCGCCAGGTGGTGGAGGCCAAGGTGCCGCGCCCGCCGGCCGAGGCGCGCACGCGCCGGCTGCTGAAAGACGGCATCACCTCGCCCCTGTTCGGCCCGGCCATGCGCCTGGGGCAGTCGGTGCGCGGCTTTCTGCCCGCCGCCCTGAAGAACAAGGTGCCCGAGCGCCGCGCCGCCGGCGCCTGGCCCAAGCGCAGCCACCCGCGCAAGGTGCTGCTGCTGGAAGGCTGCGTGCAGCCGGCCATGGCGCCCAACATCAACGCCGCCACCGCGCGCGTGCTGGATGCCGCCGGCATCGAATGCGTGCTGCCGCGCGGCCAGGGCTGCTGCGGCGCGGTGAAGTTCCACCTGGCCGACAGCGAGGGCGGGCTCAGGCAGATGCGCGCCAACATCGACGCCTGGTGGCCGCACATCGAGCGCGAGTCGGTCGAGGCCATCGTCGTCAACGCCTCGGGCTGCGGCGTGCAGGTCAAGGAATACGGCCACCTGCTGCGCCACGAGCCGCGCTACGCCGACCGCGCGGCCCGCGTGTCGGCGCTGGCGCGCGACGTGAGCGAGCTGCTGCCCGACATCGCCGCCGCACTGCAGGGCCGCGTGCGCCCGCCCGCCGGCCCGCTGGCCTGGCACCCACCCTGCACGCTGCAGCATGGCCAGCAGCTGCGCGGCGGCGTCGAGCAGCACCTGGGCGCGCTCGGGTTCGACCTGCGCCCCGCGGCGCAGGAGCCGCACCTGTGCTGCGGCTCGGCCGGCACCTATTCGGTGCTGCAGCCCGAGCTGGCCACGCGCCTGCGCGACCGCAAGCTCGGCCACCTGCTGGGCGACAACGCCAATGAGCGCCCCAAGGCCGTGCTGTCGGCCAATATCGGCTGCATCACCCACCTGCAGTCCGGCACCGAGCTGCCGGTGCGGCACTGGGTGGAGCTGCTGGACGAAGCCCTGGCCGCTTCAAAATAAAGAGCTGCCAGCTTGATTCAGGCTTCAAGCGCGCGCTCGATGTCGGCCGCCAGCGATTCGGGCGGGCGCCGCGGCGCGTAGCGGCCGATCACCCGGCCGTCGCGGTCGAGCAGGAACTTGGTGAAGTTCCACTTGATCGCCCGCGTGCCCAGCACGCCCGGCGCCTCGGCCTTCAGCCAGGCGAACAACGGGTGCGCCTGCGGGCCGTTGACGTCGCACTTGGCCATCAGCGGAAAGCCGACGCCGTAGCGGGCGCTGCAGAAGGCGCCGATGGCCGCCGCGTCGCCCGGCTCCTGGCGGCCGAACTGGTTGCACGGGAAGCCGATCACCGTGAAGCCCCGCGCCCCATAGCGCTGCTGCAGCGCCTGCAGCCCCGCCAGTTGCGGCGTGAAGCCGCAGGCGCTGGCGGTGTTCACCACCAGCCGCACCTGGCCGTCCCAACGCGACCAGGGCACGGCCTCGCCGTCCAGCGTGCGCAGCACCAGATCGGCGGAAAGCCTTTCGTCGTTCATGGCCTAAGCCGGCGTGCAAAGTTCACGGCTGCGCAGTGTGACAGCAACGCGGACGCGCATCAATCAACGCCGGTGCGCCCATCGATGGCTTTGGTGCGTCCAAACGCAGGCGCGGGCGCGCCAGCGCGGCACAATGCGCGTTCGAGCCGGCGAGCCGGCCCGCGTCCACCCGCCCCTTTCACCCCACCGACCCCGTGCGCTACACCTACGTCTTCGTTGGCCTCACGCCGTCCGAGCGGGCGCTGCTCGAATCGCTGTTCGCGCTCAACGCCGGCGAGGTGGACGAGCTGCGGCCGGTGACGCGGCCGGAGGAGGCGCACCTGATCATCGTCAACGGCGACGACCGCTCGGTGGTCAACTGCCTGCGCCACAACAACCCGCACGCGCTGGTGGTGCGGGTCGGCCACCCGCCCGGCGCGGCGCTGGACGAGATGCCCACGCTGCGCCGCCCGCTGGATATGCAAGGCGTGGCCGAGGTGCTGGCCGGGCTGGACTGGCCCGAGCTGCCGCCCGGCACCGAGCCGGCCGACTTCCACCCCTTGTCCGGGCCGCCATCGGGCCCGACCCTGGTGCCACCCGACACCAGCCAGCCGGCCGAGTCGCAGCCCGCCACGCCGGCGCCGGACGCCAGCGATTCGTCTTTCGCGCCCACCACGGCCTCGATGCCGGCCACCGTGCCCGCCACCCATGCGGCGGGCATGGCCGGCCTGCCGGTGTCGGCGCGCGCCACCTGGGCCGTCAGCGAGCACGCGCCGCTGCTGCCGCCGCAGCCGCTGGTCGCCCCGCAGGCGCTGCCCGGCCAGGCCTTCAGCGACGACGCCCATGCCGACGTGATGGTGGTGGTGGGCATGCTGGGCCGGCGCTCGCACACGCTGCCGCGCGGCATCCGCCGGCTGGGCTTTCGCGTGCGCCTGATCGAGGGCGCCGACGCCGCGCTGGCGGCGTTCGCCGAACGGCCCCTGCCCTTCGTGTTTCTCGACCAGACCACCCTGGGCGAGGACCTGCTGCCGCTGGCGCGCACGCTGACCGCGCTGCGCCCCATGCCCGGCCAGCCGCCGCATGTGGTGGTGGTGGCGCGCCGCGGCACCGGCTTCGACCGCCTGCGCGCGCGCCTGGCGGGCTGCGTGTGGATGGCGGTGCCCATCGACCGCGCGCGCCTGGTGCGCTTTTTTTCCCACCGCGGCCTGCAGCCCCAGCAGCCCTGAGCGCGGGCCGGGCCTGCTTTTTATCCCGCGCGCCCCGGCGGCCGAATCGACAGCAGGGCGGCCAGCACGATCAGCGCGCCGCCGGCCCAGGTCCAGGCGGTGGGCGTGGCGGCGCCCAGCAGCACCGCCGAGACGGCGGCGAACACCACCTCGGCCAGCATGATCAGCGCCGTCACCTGCGCCGGCAGGCGCGCGGCGCCGTACTGCAGCGCCAGGTTGCCGCCCAGAAAGGCCAGGGTCAGCACCAGTGCCCAGGGCAGCCAGGCGGCGGACAGCGCCGGCGCCCCGCCCTCGGCCAGGCCGGCCAGCACCAGCGCGCCCGACATCAGCAGGCCGCCGCTGAACATGGCCAGCACGCGCGCATCGCGCGGCGTGTCGCGCCAGCGGCGCAGCAGGGCGTTGGTCAGCGCAAAGCAAAAGCCGCCCAGCAGGGCCAGAAAGTCGGCCGCGCCACTGGGCAGCGGCCAGGCCGCGCCCGGGCGGTGCAGCACCAGCACCAGGCCGGCCAGGGCCAGCACCAGCCGCCCCAGCGCCGCGCGCGTGGGCCGCTCGCCCAGCAGCCACCAGGCCAGGCCGACCGACCACACCGGCATCAGGTAGAACAGCAGGGTCACCCGCACCACGTCGCCCACGGTGACCGACCAGTTGAAGCCCACGTTGGTCATGCCCGCGGCCGCCACCAGGGCCAGCAGCTGCGGATGCGCCCACAGGCTGCGCAGGCTGCCGGGCCGCCAGGCCAGCAGCGCCGCCAGCGCGCCGGCATAGACGATGACGGTGCTCCACAGCGGATGCAGCCCATGCCCGTGCAGCGCCTTGAAGGCGATCCACGACAGCCCCCACACCATGGCGTTGAACAGCAGCGCCAGCGCCGGCAGCGCAGGCAAGTGAGCAGGTACGGCAGGCATGGTGAAGATCAACAACGACAGCGCACGCAGCGCCATAGAAAATTCAGATGGCCGCGGAACAGGCCGTTCGAGAACGCCGTGGTCGGGGTCCCCCCGACCACCAGCGTTGTCCCCCTGGGGAAAGCCTGCCCCGGACTTGATCCGGGGGCGCGCAGCGCCTCAGGGGGGGGCATTCCGTCCCCGCGCCACCCGCATCAGCTGCTTCACTTCGGCCGTGTGGTGGCGCAGGTTGTGGCGGTACCAGAGCTGGATCAGCGCCATGCACACCACCACCACGCCGCCGAACAGCGCGATGGCACCGAAGGCCGACAGGCCCAGCCCGGTGGAGGCGCTGTAGAGAAAGCCCAGCGCCAGGATGCAGGCCTGCTCGTTGAAGTTCTGCACCGCGATCGAGCGGCCGGCGCCCATCAGGTTGTGGCCGCGGTGCTGCAGCAGCGCGTTCATCGGCACCACGATGTAGCCGCCCAGCGCGCCCATCACCACCAGGAAGGGCACCGCGATCCACAGCCGGTCGACGAACACCATGCCGATCACCAGCGCGCCCATCAGCACGCCCAGCGGCATGACGATGGTGGCGCGGTCGAGCCGCACGCGCACCGACGCCAGCACCGCGCCGATGGCCGTGCCCAGCGCCACCACGCCCACCAGGCTGGCCGCCTGGGTGGTGCTGTAGTGCAGCGCCGCCGCGGCCCAGGCCAGCACGATGTAGCGCATGTTGCCCGACACGCCCCAGAACAGCGTGGTGGTGGCCAGCGAGATCTGGCCCAGCTTGTCGCGCCACAGGCGCACGTTGCAGCGCCAGAAGTCGGGCAGCAGCGCCAGCTTGCGCGCCGGCATGGGGCGCATCTTGACCCCGGTGCGCGGAATGCGCAGGTTGATGGCCGCGGCGATGGCGTACACCAGCACCAGCACGGCGATGGCCGCCTCGGGCCCGCTGTCGACGCCCGGCAGGCCCAGCGACAGCAGGTACGGCGCCAGGCGCGGCCCCACCAGCTGCCCGCCCAGCAGCACGCCGAGGATGATGGAGGCAATCGTCAGCCCCTCGATCCAGCCGTTGGCCTTGACCAGCTGCGACGGCGGCAGCAGCTCGGTCAGGATGCCGTACTTGGCCGGCGAATACGCCGCCGCGCCCAGGCCGACGATGGCGTAGGCCAGCAGCGGGTGGCCGCCGAACAGCATGGCCAGGCAGCCGACCACCTTGATGGCGTTGCTGATGAACATGACCCAGCCCTTGGGCCGCGAATCGGCGAACGCGCCCACCCAGGGCGCCAGCACCACGTAGAACAGCGCGAACATGGGCACCAGCGCGGCGCGCTGCCACTCGGCCGTGTCGGAGGCGCGCAGCAGCTCCACCGCCGCCACGAACAGCGCGTTGTCGGCCAGCGAGCTGAAGAACTGCGCGGCCATGATGGTGTAGAAGCCGCGTTTCAAGGCGCCCCCCTGAGGTGGGACAACGCCAGTGGCCGGGCCAGGCCCGCTCCACGGCGTTCAGGCATGGCCTGCTGCGCGGCCATTCGATGGGGCGCACGTGGCCTGCTTCGCGGCCACGAACCACCGGGAGTCAAGCTGGCGGCGGAAATAAAGAATGCGGGAAACAAACGAAACGACCTTGTGAGGTGCGGCGGTTATAGCACGCACCCCCCGGCGCGACATCGCGGTTTGCCGGGGTGCGCAGGTGCCAGAATCCATGGCATCCGCCCCTGATTGCCGCTGCCGCGTCCGCCCATGCCCCGCCCCATCCACGCCACCATCCACACCGGCGCGCTGCGCCACAACCTGCAGCGCGTGCGCGCCGCCGCGCCGGGCGCGCGGGTGTGGGCCATCGTCAAGGCCAACGCCTACGGCCACGGCATCGAGCGGGCCTTCGAGGGTCTGCGCGGCGCCGACGGCTTTGCGCTGCTGGACCTGGCCGAGGCCCAGCGCGTGCGCGAGCTGGGCTGGCGCGGCCCGATCCTGCTGCTGGAGGGTGTGTTCGAGTCGCGCGACCTGGAGCTGTGCTCGCGCCTGCAGCTGTGGCACGCCGTGCACTGCGACGCGCAGATCGACTGGCTGGCCACGCACAAGACGCACCAGCCGCACCACGTGTTCCTGAAGCTGAACTCGGGCATGAACCGGCTCGGCTTCGCGCCCGAGCGCTTTCGCGCCGCCGCCGCGCGCCTGCAGGCGCTGCCGCAGGTGGACGAGATCTCGCTGATGACGCACTTCAGCGACGCCGATTCAGGCAAGGGCATCGCCGCACAGTGGGCCGTGTTCCAGCACGCCACCGAGGGCCTGGCCGGCGAGCGCAGCGTGTGCAACAGCGCCGCCACCCTGCGCCACGGCCAGCAGCCCGAGGTGCGCGGCGACTGGGTGCGCCCCGGCATCGCGGTCTACGGCTCGTCGCCCGACTTTCCCGCCCACGACGCGGCCCACTGGGGCCTGCGCCCGGCGATGAGCCTGAACGCCAAGCTGATTGCCGTCAGCGAGCTGCCGGCGGGCGCCAGCGTGGGCTACGGCTCCCTCTTCACCGCCGAGGCGCCGATGCGCGTGGGCGTGGCCGCCTGCGGCTATGCCGACGGCTACCCGCGCCATGCAGTCACCGGCACGCCGGTGCTGGTCGATGGCGTGCGCACCCGCACCCTGGGGCGCGTCAGCATGGACATGCTGGCGGTCGATCTGACCCCGGTGCCGCAGGCGCGCCTGGGCAGCGAGGTCACGCTGTGGGGCCAGGCCGGCAACGGCGCCGTGCTACCCATCGACGAAGTCGCCCACGCCGCCGGCACCGTGGGCTACGAGCTGATGTGCGCGCTGGCGCAGCGGGTGCCGACCACGGTGGTGGACTGAAGCGCAGCGCACGCAACACATGACGAATGACCGCGCTCTGACGAGCGCATGACCCATGACAAAGCGCCGTGCGCGGATCAAGGCCCTTTGTCATTGGCCACTCGTCATGGCGCGCCAGCGCCGGTCATCGAGCGCAGCGAAGCCGTGCTTCATTTCAGTGATCCAGGCCACTCACCTTGCATGAAACTCGAAGCGCATGATGGTCGCGGAGCAGACCATGCGTGGGCGCCGTGGCCGGGGTTCCCCCGGTCACTGGCGCCGTCCCCATGGGGGAAGCCTGCCCCGGACTTGATCCGGGGACGCCGCAGGCGGCACAGGGGGTATTTCACCTCAAAAACGCGTCCCAGCCCGTCTTCAGAATCAGCGCGCCCACGACCACGATGAAC
This sequence comes from Pseudomonadota bacterium, assembly GCA_023394015.1. Lineage (GTDB taxonomy): Bacteria > Pseudomonadota > Gammaproteobacteria > Burkholderiales > Burkholderiaceae_C > Ottowia. The sequence continues at coordinate 9,247 of JAEXBL010000008.1, forward strand.
ACCCCGCGCACGAAGCCGGCGCCGTGCTTCAGCGCCAGCCGCGTACCAACCAGGCTGCCGGCCACGTTGGCCACGGCCATCACCAGGCCGATGTGCCACCACACGTGACCCTTCATGGCGAACAGCGCGATGGCGGCCACGTTGGTGGCCACGTTCAGCAGCTTGGCCGCCGCCGAGGCGTTGAGAAAGTCGTAGCCCAAGAGGCGCACGAACAGGAAGATGAAGAAGCTGCCCGTGCCGGGGCCGAAGAAGCCGTCGTACCAGCCGATGACGAGGCCGATGGCGCAGGCCAGCGCCGTCTCGCGCCCGCGCGCGTGGCGCGGGGCGTGGGTGCGGCCCAGGTCTTTCTTGGCCAGGGTGTAGAGCAGCACCGCCAGCAGGATGAAGGGCAGCGCGCGGCGCAGAAAGGCCGGGTCGATCAGCGTGACCACCCAGGCACCAATGAACGAGCCCAGCAGCGCCGCACCCGCCGCCGGCAGCAGCACCGGCCAGCGCATCTGCACGCGGCGGCTGTACTGCACGGTGGCGATGCCGGTGCCCCAGACCGAGGCGCTCTTGTTGGTGCCGAACAGCGTGGCCGGCGCGGCCTGGGGATAGACGGCGAACAGCGCCGGCACCAGGATCAGCCCGCCGCCGCCCACGATGGAGTCGATGCCGCCGGCCAGCAGCGAGGCCAGCGAGATGAGAAGCAGTTCCATCGCAGACGATGTGTTTTGCTATGAAAAAACAAGCTGCCGGCGCCTGCCTACCGGGCGCTGAGGGCCGAAAGAGCCCGGATGATACGCCGGGCGCGGCACGGCCGCTGCCCGGCGTGCGGGCAAAAAAGAAGGCGCCGATGCTGGCGCCTTGGAATTCATCAGCCAGAGGACGGCTGAATCTGAAAGCTTGTTGGTTGTGGTGGTCTGGTTTGTCTCCTGGGCCCCTTCGGCGCCATGGCCGCAGTGGCCGCGGCGCTTAAAGTGCCTTGAATGTACGTGCGGCCAGCGCCGCCGTACATCAGGATTTGCCCGTAAGCAAAAGCACCCATCCCCCGGCCAGCAGCCCCGCCAAGGCGCATTTCACAAACTTTAGACTTCGTTTTGGCGCCGTGGCCGGCTCACTTCTTGCCGGCTTCGCCCTCGTGCCCCAGCTGTGGCAGCATCGAGCCCTCGCCCAGCTGCAGCAGGCCGGTCTTGCTGTAGACGGCCAGCTTGCCGCGCGTGTCGGTGATGTCCAGGTTGCGCATGGTGAGCTGGCCGATGCGGTCCAGCGGCGAGAACGGCGCGTTCTCCACCTTCTCCATCGACAGGCGCTCGGGCGCGTAGGTCAGGTTGGGCGACTCGGTGTTGAGCAGACTGTAGTCGTTGCCGCGGCGCAGCTCCAGCGTCACCTCGCCGGTGATGGCGTTGGCCACCCAGCGCTGCGCCGTCTCGCGCAGCATGATGGCCTGCGGGTCGAACCAGCGGCCCTGGTACAGCAGGCGCCCCAGGCGCAGGCCGTTGATACGGTACTGCTCGATGGTGTCCTCGTTGTGGATGCCGGTCACCAGCCGTTCGTAGGCGATGTGCAGCAGCGCCATGCCGGGCGCCTCGTAGATGCCGCGGCTCTTGGCCTCGATGATGCGGTTCTCGATCTGGTCGCACATGCCCAGGCCATGGCGGCCGCCGATGCGGTTGACCTCCAGGAACATGGCCACCGGGTCGGCGAACTCCTGGCCGTTCAGCGCCACCGGGCGGCCTTCCTCGAAGCGCACGCGCACTTCCTCGGGCTTGACCTCGACCTCGGGCTTCCAGAAGGCCACGCCCATGATCGGGTTGACGATGCGGATGCCGCTGTCCAGTTCTTCCAGGTCCTTGGCCTCATGGGTGGCGCCAAGCATGTTGGAATCGGTCGAATAGGCCTTTTCTGCCGACATCTTGTAGTCAAAGCCGGCCTTCTGCATAAATTCCGACATTTCGGTGCGGCCACCCAGCTCGGCGATGAAGCGCTGGTCGCGCCAGGGCTTGTAGATCTTCAGCGCCGGGTTCGCCAGCAGGCCGTAGCGGTAGAAGCGCTCGATGTCATTGCCCTTGAACGTGCTGCCATCTCCCCAGATGTTGACGTCATCTTCCTTCATCGCGTTCACCAGCATGGTGCCGGTGACGGCCCGCCCCAGCGGCGTGGTGTTGTAGTAGGTGGCGCCGGCGGTCTGGATGTGGAAGGCGCCGCACTGCAGGGCGGCGATGCCCTCGTTGGCCAGCTGGGCGCGGCAGTCGATCAGGCGCGCCTTCTCGGCGCCGTAC
>JAEXBL010000245.1 GCA_023394015.1 Pseudomonadota bacterium
CCGGAGCTGCTGGCGCAGTCGCGCTACCCCGACTTCCTGAAGCGCCGCGTGGCCGGCCAGCATGGGCACCTGAGCAACGCGCAGGCCGCCGCCGCGCTGGCGGCCCTGCAGCACGATCGGCTGAACACCGTGGTTGCCGCCCACCTGAGCGAGCGCAACAACCGGCCCGAGCTGGTGAGCCGCAGCTTTGCCGCGGTGCTGGGCTGCCACGAGGACGAGGTGTTGCTGACGCAGCGCCACGGCCGGGGCTGGCTGAACGTCTGAACGCCCGGCACCCACCAACGCACCAACCCAAAAGAAAGGCCACCCGAAGGTGGCCTGTGAAAGCGGATGCGTCCGTCGAATCGACGAACGCAAGCCATGCCTTATTCCGAAGCAGCAGCAGCGGCGCTGGCAGCCACGGCGGCAGCGGTGGCCGCGGCATCGGCGGCGGTGGCGGCAGCGGCGTCGGCAGCCGCATCGGCGGCCGAGGCCGCGGCGTCGACAGCAGCGCCCACAGCGGCACCTGCCGCAGAGGCGGCGTCGCTCACGGCCTCGCCAACGGCCGTGCCCGCGGCAGAGGCGGCGTCGGTTGCGGCGTCGGTGGCTGCTTCGGCGGCAGAAGCAGCCTCGGCGGCAGCGGTCGCGGCGCTGTCGGCGGCGCTGGCAGCACTCTCGACAGCGGCTTCCACGGCCGGTGCCGGAGCAGGTGCCGGTGCGGGCTCTTCCTTCTTGCCGCAGGCAGCCAGCGAAGCGGCAGCAATCAGGGCAGCCAGAACAAGCGATTTATTCATCTCAATGGTCCTTGTCAAAAACAATTTGTTTATCGGAAAGCATGGAACGCACCGCTTGAATACCTTCACTTGAATTGGGGTTTTCGTGGGCGCTCCGACTGAGAGAAAAGCACTCAAGCTCCTTCCGCTCAACCAAAAATTATAGCGCTCGACCACGCAATTCAGACAAACCCCGATGCGTGCACGCCACGGGTTTGCTACCAACTGTCACAACCCCAGGGTGTAGGCCGGAAACCCAGCCGTGCTGCGGTCCAGCCAGCCGTTGATGGCTTCGCGCAACCCGACCAGAAAGGCCTGATCGCCCCCGCACAGCCCGTTGTTGCGCAGCGGGTCCAGCCGCTGCAGGGCCCAGACGGGTGACCACAGGGCGCTGGGCAGCTGCAGCGCCTCGGCTTCGCGGCACGCGCGGGCGTCGATCCGGTGCGACCACAGCCGGCGCCACTCGACGAAGCGGGCATGCTGGCGCGGCACCATGTCGTAGGTCTTGGCCAGCAGGGTCAGGCGCCCGCCGCCGCGGGCCCAGGCCTGCAGGGCCTCGACCACTTCGCCCTCGCCCAGCGGCCAGTGCTGGAAGTCGGCATCGCACAGCAGCAACTCGGGCCAGCCCTGCCGGGCGGCGGCCTTCAGGCCGGCACGCACATGGGCCTGAAAAGTCTCGCGGCCGATGAAGGCGCCGGCGGGCAGGTCCGGCGGTGTGGCGTCAGTGTCCATGATGCAGCCACCCGGCTTCAAGCCATTGGTCCAGCAACTCGCGCGCACCGGCGCTGAGCTGGGCCACCTGCCGGGCCGTCAGCGCGCGCGTGTCGGCCAGCGCCTGCATCATGCGCGCGTCCTTGCCTGCGGCCCGAAAGCCTTCGCCGTTGATGAACACATGCCGCGCATCGTAGAGCATGCGCGTGCGCCGATCCAGCACCACGCCGTCTGCCGCCTGCGCACCCGCGGCATCGCCTGCCGGCTCGAACCAGACCCGCGGCTTGGGCTCGGTCATCCATTCGCCCAGCAGCAGTTCCAGGTGCTCGGGGTCGCGCAAGGCGCTTTCCAGGGCATCGCGCGCGAAGTCGAACATGGCCGGCGGCAGCAGCGCCGGCTGCGCCGTGGCGGGCTGCTGCGGGTCGCGGTAGGCGGCGCTGCCCACCAGGTCGCCGGCGTCGTCGGCCACGCGCTGCAGCAGCTCGCGCCCCATTTCGTCGCGCGCGGGCTGCCGCAAGCCGACGGCGTAGGTCCTGCACTCGCCCCCGGCGATGCCATCGTGCGCCCAGCGCGGCGGCAAATACAGCATGTCGCCGGGCTCCAGCACGAACTCCTCCTCAGGCTGGAAGTCGGCCAGGATCTTCAGCGGCAGGCCGTCCACCAGCGCCAGGTCCTTTTGCCGCCCGATGCGCCAGCGGCGCCGGCCGTGGGCCTGCAGCAGGAACACGTCGTAGCTGTCGAAATGCGGGCCGACGCCGCCGCCGTCGCTGGCGTAGCTGATCATCAGGTCGTCCAGCCGCGCGTCGGGCACGAAGCGAAAGGACTGCAGCAGCGCGTGCGCCCGCTCGTCGTGCAGGTCCACGCCCTGCACCAGCAGCGTCCAGTCCGGCTGCGCCAGCGGCGGCAGTGCGCGACGCGCCAGCGGGCCGTTGCGCAGCCGCCAGCCCTGCGGCCCGCGGCTGATCAGGCGCGATTCCACCGCCTCGTCGCCGGCCAGCCCGAACAGGGCGCTGCGCGACAGCAAGGGCTGAAAGCCGGGAATGGCCTGGCGCACCAGCAGCGGTTTTTTCTGCCAATGGCGCTTCATGAAGCGGGCCGGCGACAGGCCGCCCAGCAATTGCAGTGGCTGATCGATGTCCATCGCGCGAGCATACGCAAACGGCGACCGGACTCATTGCGATGCGACAATCCGCGGCATGGAAATCAGCCCGCAATCCGTCGTCGCCCTCACCTGGACCCTGAAGGACAGCCTGGGCGACACGCTGGACGAACTGGACGACCCGGTGGAATTTCTGGTCGGCAGCGACGACCTGCTGCCCGCCATCAGCCGCGCGCTGCAAGGCCATGAGCGCGGCGCCCGGCTGGACCTGAACCTGGAGCCGGAAGACGCGTTTGGCGATTTCGACGAGCAACTGGTGTTTCTGGCCCAGCGCGCGCAGCTGCCACCGGGCATCGAGGAAGGCATGCTGCTGGAAGCCAGCGCCCTGCCCGCCGAGGTCATTGCCGGCGCGCCGGCCGATGCGCTGTTCACCATCACCGAGCTCTACCCCGAGCACGTGGTGCTGGACGCCAACCACCCGCTGGCCGGCATTTCGCTGCGCCTGCACCTGCGGGTGGAGGCGGTGCGCGAAGCCACCGACGAAGAGTTGGAGCGCGGCAGCGCCGGCACCGGCTTCTTTCGCCTGCAGCCGATGGCGCCAGGCAACGATCAGTTGCACTGAATTATCCATGGCCACAAAAAACGGCACCCTCGGGTGCCGTTTTTCATTCAGGCGCGCGCGGCGCCATCAACGCTGAATCATCGATACAGCTGGTCGCCGTCGGCGCGCACACGGTCGCCGATCTGCACGTTGGGCGCCTGCGCGTAGTCGAACTGGCGCACGCTGCCGTTGTCGAACTGCACGGTGACGCGGTAGTGGTCCACGTTGTTGCGGTTCATGTTGCGCTCCAGCGCACTGCCGATCAGCGCGCCGCCCACCACGCCGGCCACCGTGGCTGCGGTGCGGCCGCGGCCACCGCCCACCTGGTTGCCAGCCAGGCCGCCCACCGCTCCGCCGACCACGGCGCCGGCCACGCCTTGCGACTGGCCGCCGCGCACGAACTCCACGTTGGTCACGCGGCCGAACTGCGAATAGGCCTGGCTGGACGGCGAGGATGCCGGATAGCTGGTGCCGCCCACCGGCGTGCCGGGCGCGGCACAGGCCACCAGGGCAGCGGCCGCGCTGACGACGGCGATGGAAGAAACCAGACGCTGGGAAACTTGCATGTTCATTCTCCTGTGGTTCATCAGGCACCGATTCGGCAATGCCTGCGTGATTAACGCATCACCCGATGATTTGACGACAGCGCGCAGGTAAATGGCCGGTATGCACACGCTTCAAAGCGTAAGCGCCACCGCGCAATCCGCGTAGGACCTAGCCTACGCCACGCACGCTCAGGTGCGGCCGGTAGAGCCGTAGCCGCTGGCGCCCCGCTCGGAAGGCGCGAAGGCATCGACCAGGTTGAAGCTGGCCTGCACCACCGGCACGATCACCAGTTGCGCGATGCGCTCCATCGGCTCGATGGTGAAGGCCAGGTCGCTGCGGTTCCAGGCGCTCACCATCAGCTCGCCCTGGTAGTCGCTGTCGATCAGCCCCACCAGATTGCCGAGCACGATGCCGTGCTTGTGGCCCAGGCCCGAGCGCGGCAGGATCAGCGCCGCGTGGCCCGCATCGGCCAGATGGATGGCCATGCCGGTGGGCACCAGTTGCCAGGCGTTGGGCGCCAGCGTGAGCGGCGCCTGCAGGCAGGCGCGCAAGTCCAGCCCGGCGCTGCCGGGCGTGGCGTAGGCCGGCATCTGCGCGCGCAGGCGCTCATCGAGAATCTTGACGTCGAGTTTCATGCGCGCGTCATCCGTGTGTCCTCAAAAGCCATGCGGCGCACTCAGGCCACGTCGCCGGCCACGCGGCGCGCGATCTCGGCGATGAGCTGCTGCGCCAGCACGCGCTTGCTGGCGTGCGGCAGTTCGGCCACGCCTTCGTCGTCCACCAGCAGCAGCGCGTTGTCGTCCCTGCCAAAGGTGGCCGGGCCGATGTTGGCCACCAGCAGCGGCACGCCCTTGCGCACGCGCTTGGCCTGGGCGTTGGCCTCCAGGTTCTCGCTTTCGGCGGCAAAGCCGACGCAGAACAGCTCGCCGCTTTGCGCGCGCGGCGAATGGGCAATGTCGGCCAGGATGTCGGGGTTCTCCACGAAGGCGAGCGCCGGCACCTCACCCGAGCCGTCCTTCTTGATCTTCTGGTCGGCCGCCTGCGCCGGGCGCCAGTCGGCCACGGCCGCGGTGGCGATGAAGATGTCGGCGCTCAGCGCCTGGTCCACGGCCGCGGCGTGCATGTCGCGGGCCGAATCGACGTCGATGCGCTGCACCCCGCGCGGCGTGGCCAGGTGCACCGGGCCGGCCACCAGCGTGACCTCGGCGCCGGCCTCGCGCGCGGCGCGGGCAATGGCAAAGCCCATCTTGCCGCTGCTCAGGTTGGTGATGCCGCGCACCGGGTCGATGGCCTCGAAGGTCGGTCCGGCCGTGACCACCACGCGCTGGCCCAGCAGCGGGTTGGGCGCCAGGTTGGCGATCAGTTCTTCCAGCAGTTCGGCCGCCTCCAGCATGCGGCCGTCGCCGAACTCGCCGCAGGCCTGGTCGCCGTGCGCCACGCCCATCACGAAGGCGCCGTCCAGCGCCACCTGGCGCAGGTTGCGCTGCGTGGCCGGGTGCGCCCACATTTCGCGGTTCATGGCCGGGCCCAGCAGCAGCGGCACGCGCTCGATGGGGCGCGCCAGGCACAGCAGCGGCAGCAGCTCGCCGGCCCGGCCCTGCACCAGCTGTGCGATGAAGTCGGCGCTGGCCGGCGCGACCACGATGGCGTCGGCCTCGCGGCTCAGGTTGATGTGGGCCATGTTGTTGTCGGGCCGCGGGTCCCACTGCGACACGTACACCGGCCGGCCCGACAGCGCCTGCATGGCCACCGGCGTGATGAACTGGCAGGCGGCCTCGGTCATCACCACCTGCACCGTGGCGCCGGCCTTGACCAGCAGGCGGCAGAACTCCGCCGCCTTGAAACAGGCCGCGCCGCCGGACAGGCCCAGCACGATGTGGCGGCCGGCCAGTTCAAGGGCCGCGTGGTTGGCGTTGGGGTTGGCATTCATGGCGCGCAATGTAGCAAAAGGCGGTCGGCAGGCCGCCTTTCCTATAATTGGAATTTCCGTGCGACACGAAGTGTCGTTCTGCAGTGGCTCAATCCTTGAAAGCCACACGACTGCACCCCCAAGGGCAGTTTAGGATACGTTTCATACCTGTCACCTCCGGTTCGTCTGGAGGCACACCTGTCAAAGGACGCCGCGACACGCGGCGTTTCAGAACCGTAGTCTTGACCTCACGGCAAGACTGCGCGGCTGTCTGTGAAGACCAGTCACGCCTGACACCCTTTCAACCAGCCGCCACAAGCGGTCACACTGAAACCTGCCACGCCATGCCCCAAAGGCGGGCGCGAGCATGCGTGTCTTTGACATCTTTGAAACGATTCGCAGAGCGCAAGCTCTGATTTGCCTTGTCACGCCCCCTTCCCACCGGCAACGGAAAGAAGGATGCCGTGACCTCGTGTACGACCACGAGTAGCCTACGGTGGCATGCAGCGCTGGTAACGGCACTGTGTGAAGCCCACCCGACAACGTACCCCCGCGCAAGCGGTGACGCTCGCCCGCGAGGGTTGACGTCAGCAACTGCCAGCAGAAGGCGGTGAAGGGGCCAGGCTAGTTCCGCATGGGTAACGCAAGTGAACTGTCATTTGAAGCCGGGTAACGATTGAATGGCCAAATCTGCTGATAGGCCATAGCCAAAAGGGCATGCTGCTGGCTGTCCTCGTGGAAATTGAGGTCACGTCGTCATCAAGCAGTTCCGGTAGAGACAGGCCCTAAACGGATAGGCGCCACGCCAGTGGTGTCGGCAAGTCAGGGAACGTGGTAAGCCCCACCATCCGCCCACGTCTTCGGGAATGGGCAGGCAAGCCGCAAGGCAAGCTGTTGGGTGAGGGGGTATGGGATCGTGGAAAAAGCGAATGGCCGCCTGTAATCGGCGGCATAGGGGTTCAAGATTTGCTCCGGTGCGAAAGCACGCAGACTTCCACATGGTGCAACCGTCGCTGACGGCTGTATGAGTTCTAACCACTCCGAAGGGACAAACGAATCCCTTCGGGGACAAGTGCGTCCTCCGAGGGATTCAACCAACGAGGAAAGCATGAGAAAAGCTTCTAGCGATAGAGGTTCTGCGTCCTCACGCGAACCGCGAGACTGGCATGCCATCGACTGGCGGCGGGTCGAGCGGCACGTGAGAACGACGCAGCAACGGATAGCGAAGGCTACGCTGGAGAGCGACTGGCGTCGGGTGAAAACCCTGCAACGGTCATTGAACCACTCGTTCTCCGCCAGGGCACTGGCGGTCAGGCGAGTCACTGAAAACCAAGGCAAGCGAACGGCTGGCGTCGATCGCGCGCTCTGGGATACACCGACCCAGAAATGGGAGGCCATAGCACAGTTGAAGCAGCAAAGGGGATACCGGCCTCTGCCCTTGCGGCGAGTTCATATCCCCAAGTCGAGCGGAAAGGTGCGCCCCTTGGGCATACCGACCATGTTCGACCGGGCCATGCAGGCTCTCCACCTGCTTGGTCTTGAACCCGTGGCGGAATCCACGAGCGACCCGAACAGTTACGGCTTTCGGAAGAACCGCTCCACGGCCGACGCCATGAGTCAGATATTCGTCGCCATGTCCCAGCGGGCCTCGGCTCAATGGGTACTGGAGGCGGATATCCAAGGCTGTTTCGACCATATCAGTCACGACTGGCTGGTGAGTCACGTTCCAATGAACAAGACGATCCTGCGCAAGTGGCTGAAAGCTGGAGTGGTCCACAAGGGCCAGCTCGCGCCAACCGAAGAAGGGACGCCGCAAGGCGGCATCATCTCGCCAACCTTGGCGAACATGGTATTGAATGGCTTGGAATCGAGCCTGAAGGCGCACATCAGTGCGTGGAAAGGCAAGATCAAAGCCGGTCAACTCAAAGTCAATGTCATCCGGTACGCCGACGACTTCGTGATCACCGGTGTCTCGAAAGAGATGTTGGAAACCGAAGTCCGGCCGTGGGTAGAAGCCTTCCTTGCACAACGAGGATTGCGACTGTCGCCGGAAAAGACGAAGGTCACGCACATTGACGATGGGTTTGACTTCCTGGGGTGGAACTTCCGCAAGTACCGCGGAAAACTGCTCATCAAGCCGAGCCGGAAGAGCGTGAAAGCGTTTTACGACAAGGTGAAGGAGATCATGAAGGCGGCCGTGTCGATGAAGCAGGAGGTGTTCCTGAGTCAACTCAACCCCGTCCTTCGGGGCTGGGCGCAGTACCACCAGCCGGTGGTTGCGAAGGAAACGTTCAGTCGGATGGACAACCTGATCTACTGGCGCCTCGTGCGCTGGGTGAAAAGGCGCCATCCTCGCAAGCCATTGTCCTGGAGCCGTCAGAAGTATTGGCGGCAATGGGGTGATCGCTGCGAGTTCACGGCAAACTGGAAGGAAGATGGTTCAGTCAAGGTGAGAAAGCTGTATCGGCTTGCCGACACGCCCATCATCAGGCACCAGAAGGTCAAAGGAGACTACAACCCCTTTGATCCGAGGTGGGAGCACTATGGCGAGAAGTTGCGCACGAAGCGGATGCTTGGCAGCATCTCGTATCGGACGGAGCTTTCCAAGCTGTACATCTCCCAAGGGGGTCATTGCGCACTGTGCAGTGAACCTCTGGATCATCTGACCGGGTGGCACGACCACCACCTGATCTACAAGGTCAACGGTGGTTCAGACGCCCTGTCCAACCGGGTGTTGCTACACCCGGTCTGTCATAACAGAGTGCACGCACTTGGTTTGAAGGTAGTGAAGCCGGCCTCGTGAGAGGCTTCGAGTCCCGTGAAGACGGTGAGGCGGATAAAATCCAAGCTTCATCAACCGAACGGGACGTGTTGTGCTTGAGCCGGATGCGGTGAAAGTCGCAAGTCCGGTTCTTAGGGGGGGATGGCTCAGTAATGGGCCGTCCCTACCCTCCCACCGAGCGAAGGCGCACGGCCTTCGTCATGGCATGACCAAATTCGTCTTCGTCACCGGCGGTGTGGTGTCTTCCCTGGGCAAGGGAATCGCCTCGGCCTCCCTGGCCGCGATCCTCGAATCGCGCGGCCTCAAAGTCACCCTCATCAAGCTCGATCCGTACATCAAGGTCGATCCGGGCACCATGAGCCCGTTCCAGCACGGCGAGGTGTTCGTCACCGACGACGGCGCCGAGACCGACCTGGACCTGGGCCACTACGAGCGCTTCATCACCACCCGGATGAAGAAGGCCAACAACTTCACCACCGGCCAGATCTACCAGAGCGTGCTCGAGAAGGAGCGCCGCGGCGACTATCTCGGCAAGACGGTGCAGGTGATCCCGCACGTCACCAACGAGATCCAGGACTTCATCAAGCGCGGCGCCGGCGTGGGCACGGCCGGCGCGGTCGACGTGGCCATCGTCGAGATCGGCGGCACCGTGGGCGACATCGAGTCGCTGCCCTTTCTGGAGGCGGTGCGCCAGCTCAGCCTGAAGCTGGGGCCCAACCACAGCGCCTTCGTGCACCTGACCTACCTGCCGTGGATCGCCGCGGCAGGTGAGCTGAAGACCAAGCCCACCCAGCACACGGTGCAGAAGCTGCGCGAGATCGGCATCCAGCCCGATGCCCTGCTCTGCCGCGCCGACCGCAGCATCCCGCAGGACGAGCGCGAGAAGATCAGCCTGTTCACCAACGTGCAGCCCTGGGGCGTGATCAGCATGCCCGACATGGACAGCATCTACAAGGTGCCGCGCCTGCTGCACGAGCAGGGCCTGGACGGCCTGATCTGCGACCGGCTGCGCCTGAACACGCCGCCGGCCAACCTGAAGCGCTGGGACGACCTGGTGCACGAGGTGGAGAACCCGCGCCACGAGGTGCGCATCGCCATGGTCGGCAAGTACGTCGAGCTGTCGGACAGCTACAAGTCCGTCAACGAGGCGCTGCAGCACGCCGGCATGCACAACCACGCCCGCGTGCTGATCGAGCACATCGACTCCGAGACCATCACGCCCGCGACGCTGGCGCAACTGGCCCAGTACGACGCCATCCTGGTGCCCGGCGGCTTCGGCTCGCGCGGGGTGGAGGGCAAGATCGCCACGGCCCGCTTCGCGCGCGAGCACCAGGTGCCCTACCTCGGCATCTGCCTGGGCATGCAGGTGGCCACCATCGAGTACGCGCGCCACGTGGCCGGCCTGGCCGGCGCCAACAGCACCGAGTTCGACCCGGCCACGCCGCACCCCGTCATCGCCCTCATCACCGAGTGGAAGAACCAGGACGGCAGCATCCAGAAGCGCGACGAGAAATCCGACCTGGGCGGCACCATGCGCCTGGGTGCGCAAAGCTCCGACGTGCAGCCCGGCACCCTGGCGCACAGCATCTACGGCGACGTGGTGACCGAGCGCCACCGCCACCGCTACGAAGCCAACGTCAACTACCTGGACCAGCTGCGCGCGGCGGGCCTGGTGATCTCGGCGCTGACGCAGCGCGAGCAGCTGACCGAGATCGTCGAACTGCCGCCATCGGTGCACCCGTGGTACATCGGCGTGCAGTTCCACCCCGAGTTCAAGCGCACGCCCTGGGACGGCCACCCGCTGTTCAACGCCTTCATCAAGGCCGCGCTGGCGCACCAGGCGGCGCGGCAGGGCGACGAGGCCGGCAAGCCACTGAAGGCCGTCAAATGAAGCTGTGCGGGTTCGAGATCGGGCTGGACCAGCCCTTCTTCCTGATCGCCGGCCCCTGCGTGG
>JAEXBL010000092.1 GCA_023394015.1 Pseudomonadota bacterium
GCGTTGAGCGTTGAGCGTTGAGCGTTGAGCGTTGAGCGTTGAGCGTTGAGCGTTGAGCGTTGAGCGGGTTGGACAAGGAGCGCCGGAAGGTTCCAGACTTTCACGCCGGACGCGAAACGCTCAACGCCGAACCTTTCAAAGCAGTTTATGTTCCACGAGTTTCTTGCGCAGCGTGTTGCGGTTCATGCCCAGCCACTCGGCGGCGCGCGACTGGTTGTGGCCGGCGTGCTGCATCACCACGTCGAGCAGGGGCTTTTCCACCACGTGCATCACCATGTCGTACAACCCGTCCGGCTCGGTGCCGCGCAGGTCGCGAAAGTACGCCTCCAGGTTGTCGCGCACGCTCTCCTCGATGTTTTTCTTGCTCATGGTCAGCGGGCCTCCAATGCTCCCGCAGGCTGCGCGGCGGGCGCCGCGGGCAGGCGCTCGTGGCTGTCAGCCAGTTCCTCGAAATAGTCGGCCACCACCTGCCATTGCAGCGCCGCGCTGTCGATCGCGTTCATGCGCTGGCGAAAGGCCTCGCCGCCGGGCAGCGCGCGCACGACCCAGCCGATGTGCTTGCGCGCCGAGCGCACGCCGGTGAATTCACCGTACAGGCCGTAGTGGTCGTGCAGGTGCGACAGCAGCGCGCGGCGCACCTCCAGCACCAGCGGCGGCGCCAGCGGCTCGCCGGTGTCGAGAAAGTGCGCGATCTCGCGAAAGATCCACGGCCGCCCCTGCGCAGCGCGGCCGATCATCAGCGCGTCGGCGCCGGTGGCGCGCAGCACAGCGCGCGCCTTGGCGGGCGAATCGATGTCGCCGTTGGCCACCACCGGGATGCGCAGGCGCGACTTGACTTCGGCAATCGTTTCGTACTCGGCCTCTCCACGATAGCCCTGCTCGCGCGTGCGGCCGTGCACGGCAACCATCTGCACGCCGGCGCTCTCGGCCGCGCGGGCGATGCGCACCGCGTTCCTGGCCCGCGCGCACCAGCCGGTGCGCATCTTCAGCGTCACCGGCACGCCGTGGGGGGCGCTGGCGGCGACCACCGCCTCGATGATCGCCAGCGCCAGCGGCTCGTCCTGCATCAGCGCCGATCCGGCCCACTTGCTGCAGACCTTCTTGGCCGGGCAGCCCATGTTGATGTCGATGATCTGCGCGCCGCGGTCGATGTTGTAGCGGGCGGCCTCGGCCATCATGACGGCGTCGGTGCCGGCGATCTGCACCGCGACCGGCCCCGGTTCGCCGGTGTGGTCGGCGCGGCGCGAGGTCTTCAGCGTGTGCCACAAGTCCTTGCGCGAGGTGATCATCTCGCTCACCGCGTAGCCGGCGCCGAAACGGCGGCACAGCTGGCGGAACGGCCGGTCCGTCACCCCCGCCATGGGGGCGACGAACAAGGCATTGGGCAAGCTGTGGGGACCGATCTGCATGGGTGGCGGGCGCTGCGGCGACGCGGTGCAGAAAGCGCGCCGGCGCGGGGGCGGAATGGGGATTTTAACTGCCCAATATTTCAGCAATCAAAATCGGCGGCGCGCGCGACCCCTACACTGGTGCGCTGCATGGACGCCTGGTTTCAATCGCTGCTGCAATCGGTGCTGCAATGGCTGGCCCTGCCCGAGTACGGGCTGTCCACCGTGTTCGTGGTGGCCTTTGTCGCCGCCACGCTGCTGCCGCTGGGTTCCGAGCCGGCGGTGTTCGGCCTGATCAAGCTCAACACTTCGCTGTTCTGGCCCACCATCGTGGTCGCCACCGCCGGCAACACGCTGGGCGGCATGACCAGCTGGTGGCTGGGCCACGCCGCGCACCGCGTGGTCGACCGCTGGCGCGATTCGCCCACGCACCTGCGCGCGCTGCGCTGGCTGGAGCGGCTGGGGCCGAAGGCGTGCGCGCTGGCGTTTCTGCCGGTGGTCGGCGATCCGCTGTGCGCCGTCGCCGGCTGGCTGCGCCTGCCGCCGCTGCCTTGCGCCGGCTGGATGGCGCTGGGCAAATTCGCGCGCTACCTGGCCATCACCGTGGGGCTGCTGTGGCTGTGGCCCGAGAAGCTGTCGGTTGCCGCCGTTTGAGTCGTCTGCTGCGCCAATCGGCCAGACGCTGGCGCCCCTTTGACCACCCATCAGCCCGCTCCATGACCGGCGATCTGTTCGACACCCACCACCCGCTGGCCGGCCGCGCCACGGCACTGGGCGTGCAGGCGCATCTGCTGCACGGTTTTGCACTGTCGCGGATCGACGCCCTGTGGCCGGCGCTGCAGGCGGTGCTGGCGCAGGCGCCGCCACGCCACATGGCCACGCCCGGCGGTCAGCGCATGTCGGTGGCGCTGACCAACTGCGGCGCGCTGGGCTGGGTGAGCGATGGCCGCGGCTACCGCTACACGCCGCACGACCCCGACAGCGGCCAACCCTGGCCCCCGCTGCCCGCCGCGTGGCTGGCGCTGGCCCAGGCGGCCGCGGCCGCCGCCGGCTTCGGCGCCTTCATGCCCGACGCCTGCCTGGTCAACCGCTACGCCCCCGGCGCCCGCATGGGCCTGCACCAGGACCGCGACGAGCGCGACCTGTCGCAGCCCATCGTTTCGGTGTCGCTGGGCGTGCCGGCGATCTTCTTGTGGGGCGGCCTGCGCCGCGCCGACCGCGCCCGGCGCGTGCCGCTGCTGCACGGCGACGTGGTGGTGTGGGGCGGCGAGGACAGGCTGCGCTTTCACGGCATTGCGCCGCTGCGCGCCGCCACACACCCGCTGACGGGCGAGGCGCGCTTCAACCTGACGTTTCGGCGCGCGGGTTGAGCACGGCGCGCGCTCGTCTCAGAGCCCCACGTCAAAGGTCAGCGAGGCAAACCAGCCAGTCCAGCGAACGCCGTCGCCGGACCTGCGCCGGCGACCGGCGTTGTCCCCCTCGCGCAGCAGAGGGGAAAGCGGCGTCAGCCGCTCAGGGGGTGCATCACACGTTAAACAGGAAGTTCATCACGTCGCCATCCTTGACGACGTAGTCCTTGCCTTCACTGCGCATCTTGCCGGCGTCCTTGGCGCCCTGCTCGCCCTGGTACTGGATGAAGTCGTCGAAGGCGATGGTCTGGGCGCGGATGAAGCCGCGCTCGAAGTCGCCGTGGATCACGCCCGCCGCCTGCGGCGCGGTGTCGCCGGCGCGGATGGTCCAGGCGCGCACTTCCTTCACGCCGGCGGTGAAGTAGGTCTGCAGGCCCAGCAACTTGTAGGCGGCGCGGATCAGGCGGTTCAGGCCGGGCTCGTCCTGGCCCATTTCCTCCAGAAACAGCGCCTTGTCTTCATCCGTCATGTCGGCCATGTCGGCCTCCATCTTGGCGCAGATGGCGACCACCGGCGCGTTCTGGCTGGCGGCGTACTCGCCCAGGCGTTCCAGCAGCGGGTTGCCTTCGAAGCCGTCCTCGGCCACGTTGCCGACGAACATGGCCGGCTTGGCGGTGATCAGGCACAGCGGCTTCAGCAGTGCCCTGTCCTCTTTCGACATCTCCAGCGTGCGCACCGGCCGGCCCTCGTTCAGCGCCGCCTGCACCGGGCCGAGCAGCTTGACCATGGCCGCGGCCTCCTTGTCGTTGCCGCTCTTGCTGGCCTTGGTGTAGCGCTGCAGGGCTTTTTCCACCGTACCCAGGTCGGCCAGGCACAGCTCGGTCTGGATCACCTCGATGTCCGAGATCGGATCGACCTTGCCCGCCACGTGCACCACGTTCGGGTCCTCGAAGCAGCGCACCACGTTGACGATGGCATCGGTCTCGCGGATGTGGGCCAGGAACTGGTTGCCCAGCCCCTCGCCCTGGCTGGCGCCGGCCACCAGGCCGGCGATGTCGACGAACTCGACAATGGCCGGCAGCACGCGCTCCGGCTTCACGATCTCGGCCAGTTGCGCCAGGCGCGGGTCCGGCACCTCCACCACGCCGGTGTTCGGCTCGATGGTGCAAAAGGGGTAGTTCTCCGCCGCGATCCCCGCTTTGGTCAGGGCGTTGAAAAGCGTGGACTTGCCGACGTTGGGCAGGCCCACGATGCCGCATTGCAGGCTCATGGAAATTCCTTTGTGAATCAACCCCTTGCGCACCACCGCTCCGCACACCGGCGTGGTGGAGGTGCCCGGTCCGCACCGCACGCCGCTGGCACGGATCGTCCGGGCGTATGGTGCGAATTGCCGAGGTTTTGTCCTCGTTTTGCCTTGAGGGGGAAGTGGCGGCGATTGTACTGGTCACCGGGGCGCACCCGGCTCGCCGACGGCCGCCTGCTGCGGGACATGCCGATCGGCCAACCACCCCACCCCGCGCCGCGCCCTGGCCAAAACCCGCGCTTTGTTCGATAATCAATTGATTACGCAAATAGTTTTCTGGAGATTGCCATGCTTCGTTTCGATCTGCCGCGCGTGCCGGCCAATGTCATCCGCTGGGAAGCCGTCGTCACCCACGCCCTGCTGTGGCTGGCGCTGCTGGTGTCGCCGTGGTTTCTGGCGGTGACGGCGGCGCAGGGTTTCGTCAAGGGCTTTTTCGGCCACCACCGCTGCCCGGGGCACCTGCTGTGGCGCCGCCTGTTCGAGCCGCGCGGCTGGGGCGGCAAGCTGGAGGACGTGGGCGCCAAGATGTTCGCCGCCAAGCTGCTGATGCTGGCCAGCGCCATCGGGCTGGGCCTGTTCGTGGCCGGCAGCACGCTGTGGCAGGTGCCGACGGTGGTGCTGCTGGTGTTCTCGTTCCTCGAGTGGGCGTTCGGCTTCTGCGCCGCCTGCTGGGCCTACGGCGCCTGGTACCGCGCGTTTCCGCCCAAGGCGGTCTGAGCGCCGCCCTCGCAGCGCATGACGAATGACCGCGCTCTGACGAGCGCATGACGAATGACAAAAGCCATCGTCAGGCGCGGTGCCTTTGTCCTTTGTCATTTGTCATGGCGCGAAAGCGCCGGTCATTGAGCGCAGCGAAGTCATGCCTCCTCTCAACGGCCGCGGCACCCACCCTCAGTCGAAGAACCAGTCGGCGGCCACCACATCGCCCACGCGCAGGGTGGCGCCGGCGCCGCGCACGATGACGGCGTTCATGCCGAAGGTGAGCGCGCCGTCCAGCCGCGCATCGGCGCGGTAGGGGCGCAGGGCCTCCAGCACCTCGGGGCTGGTGCGGCCGGTGGCCGGGTCCACGTTGGGAATGGGGCAGCGCGGACAGGGCTTGACCAGGCGCAGCAGCACCTCGCCCTCGTCCGTGGCGATGCGCAACTCGGACAGGCGGTCCTCGTCGTGCGCCTCCAGGCCCGCCAGCACCAAGTTGGGCCGAAAGCGCTCCATGCCGACGGCGGCGTGGCCCGCCACGCCCAGGCGCCGGTTCAGCTCGGCCAGCGAGGCTTCTCCCAGCACCAGCAGCGGAAAGCCGTCGGCAAACTCGATCGGCGCCTCCAGCCCGCCGGTCCACTGCCTGGACGCCAGCCGCGTCACCTCGGGGTCGAAGCGCGCCAGCCGCAGGCCGGGGCGGCCGAGAAAGTCGCTGAACCACTGCGCGGCCACGTCGCCCATGTCCCAGGCGTCCAAGGTGTCGTCCCAGACCTGCACGCGCGCGGGCCGCTCGACCTCGTTCAGCCCCAGATGCAGCGCCAGCATGCCGGGCGCGCGCAGCAGCACCTCCAGCGCCTTGATCTGCGGCCGCACCAGCACCATGCGCGGCAGCTCGCGCTGGGTGACGAAACGGCCGTCGGCATCGACCACCATCCAGGCGCGGTCCAGATCGAGCCCGGTGGCCATCAACCGCGCCTCGCCCAGCGCCACGCCGGCGCAGGACTTGACGGGGTGCACGAACAGGCCGGACACGGTGGCCTGCACATCGGGAGAATCGTTGGACATCGGCGGGCGGCCATGCTGAGAAAGATGGCGCGATTCTGCGCCATGCGCGGGCCGGGC
>JAEXBL010000134.1 GCA_023394015.1 Pseudomonadota bacterium
AGCCATGACGGCGTGGCGCCGGCCTGATCTGCATCAAGCCGAGGGCGTCTTCGTCGGCGCGCGGCGGGTTTAGCATCTTTGCACCGCAGCCTTCAGAAAGCACCGCCATGCCCAATGCCGCCACCGATCTGCTGCCCGTCGACCAGATCCGCACCCTGGCCCTGGTCGGCCCCGCCGGCGCCGGCAAGACCACCCTGGCCGAGGCCCTGCTGCAGGCCAGCGGCGCCATCGGCGCGGCCGGCAGCGTGGAGCGCGGCAGCACCGTCAGCGACCACGACCTGCTGGAGGTCAAGACCGGCCACTCGCTGCAATCCTCGGTGATGCACACCACGCACCAGGGCTGCCGCATCCACCTGATCGACACCCCCGGCGCGCTGGACTTCGTCGGCCAGAGCCTGCCGGCGCTGGAGGCGGTGGACACCGCCGCCATCGTCATCAGCGCCGCCGCCGGCATCGAGCCGATGGCGCAGCGCATGATGGACTACGCCGCCGAGCAGCAGCTCGACCGCCTCGTCATCGTCAACAAGATCGACGCCGAGGGCGTGGACCTGCCCGCCCTGCTGGCCGACATCCAGGCGACGTTCGGCAAGGAATGCCTGCCGCTCAACCTGCCCGACGCCGGCGCGACCAAGGTGGTCGACTGCTTCTTCAAGCGCGACGGCCACAGCGACTTCGGCGCCGTGGCCGAGGCCCACCAGGCGCTGGTGGAGCAGGTGGTGGAGGTCGATGGCGACTTCGTCGACCGCTACCTGAACGAAGGCGACGTCGACGCCAGCGAACTGCACGCGCCGCTGCAGCAGGCGCTGCGCGAGGGCCACCTGATCCCGGTGTGCTTCGTCTCGGCGCGCAGCGGCGCCGGCGTGGCCGAGCTGCTCGACGTCATCACCCAGCTGCTGCCCAACCCGAACGAGGGCAACTCACCCGACTTCTTCAACGGCGAGGGCGACGACGCCGTGCTGATGCACGCCCGGCCCGACCCCGACGCCCACGTGCTGGCGCAGGTGTTCAAGATCAGCATCGACCCCTACGTCGGCAAGCTGGCCTTCGTGCGCGTGCACCAGGGCACGCTGCGGCCCGGCATGCAGCTGTACGTGGGCGACGGGCGCAAGCCGTTCAAGCTCGGCCACCTGTACTTCCAGCAGGGCAAGCACCACGTCGAGGCCACCGCCGCCGGCCCGGGCGACCTCTGCGCCATTGGCAAGGTCGACGAGCTGCACTACGACGCCGTGCTGCACGACGCCGCCGAGGACAGCCACATCCACTTGAAGCCCCTGCCCTTCCCGGTGCCGGTGCACGGCATCGCCCTGGCGCCGCAGCGCCGCGGCGACGAGCAGCGGCTGTGGGAGATCGTCGGCAAGCTGGTGGCCGAAGACCCCTGCCTGCGCCTGGAGCACCTGGCGCAGACCAACGAGACCGTGGTCTACGGCCTGGGCGAGCTGCACTTGCGCCTGCTGCTGGAGCGGCTGCGCGAGGTGCACAAATTCGAGCTCAGCACGCGCCCGCCGCGCATCGCCTACCGCGAGACCATCAGCCAGAACGCCGCCGCGCAGTACCGCCACAAGAAGCAGAGCGGCGGCGCCGGCCAGTTCGGCGAGGTGCACCTGCGGGTGGAGCCGCTGCCGCGCGGCGCCGGCTTCGAGTTCGTCGACCAGGTCAAGGGCGGCACCATTCCCGGCCAGTTCATGCCGGCGGTGGAAAAAGGCGTGCGCGAGGCGCTGGCCGAGGGCGTGATCGCCGGCTACCCGGTGCAGGATCTGCGCGTGATCGTGCACGACGGCAAGCACCACCCGGTGGACAGCAAGGAAATCGCCTTCGTCACCGCCGGCAAGAAGGCCGTGCGCGCCGCCATCCGCGCCGCCCGGCCGGTGGTGCTGGAGCCGATCGCGCGCGTGCACATCAGCGCGCCCGACAGCGCGGTCGGCGCCATCACCGGCGATTTGTCATCGCGCCGCGGCATGGTCAGCGGCACCGATGCCGGCAAGCGCGGCCAGATGACCGTCACCGCGCAGGTGCCGATGGCCGAGCTGGCCGACTACCAGAGCCGCCTGAACGCCCTGACCGCCGGCCAGGGCCGCTACACGCTGGCGCTGTCGCACCACGAGGTGGTGCCGCCGCCCGTGCAGCAGCAACTGGTAAGCCAGTACCAGGCGCGCGAAGAGGACTGATCTGCGCGCCCGCGCCAAGCCGTCATTCCGGCGCAAGCCGGAATCCATGTCTTTGAGGTGCGGCCGTGAGATCCCGGCTTGCGCCGGGATGACGGATGGATGGCTGTTGGCGCTTGGAAATGGAACCCGCATGACGCCGCGTTCGGTTCAGTAATTCCGCTTCAGAACGACAGGAATTTCGTCATTCCCGCGCCCGATCGGCGGGCGCCGGCCGCTGCATTTGATCCGAAAGCTATCCACTTGAAAGCCACTGCTCACCTCGTCATTCCCGCGACGGCGGGAATCCAGGGGGGAGGCGCCAAGCGCCTCGGAGGGTGGAGGCATGGATTCCCGCCTTCGCGGGAATGACGGATTTCTTCAAGTCGTTTGCTTTCGGAACAATATCTATGAACCTGGGCGCTCAGCCCGCCACGCCCAGGATCACGCTGCTGGCCTTGAAGATCGCCGTGGCCGGCTTGCCGGCGGCCAGGCCCAGGGCCTCGGCGCTTTCCTTGGTGATGATGGCGGCCACCTGCGCGCCGCCGGGCAGGTCGATCACCACCTCGGTGTTCACGGCGCCGGGCACCACCTGGGCCACCGTGCCCTGCAGGCAGTTGCGGGCCGAGAAGCGCGCGCCCTGCATGTCGGCCGCCACGATGACGGACGAGGCCTTGATCAGTGCGAACGCCTTGGCGCCGGCCTTCAGTCCCAGCGCCTCGCTGCTGCGGCGCGTGACCACGGCCACGATGGTTTGGCCGCCCGGCAGGCTCAGCTCCACCTCGTCGTTGACGGCACCGGCGGTGACCTTGCTGACCTCGCCCTGATACTGGTTTCTGGCACTGGTTTTCATGCTTGCGACTCCTTGCGCCCCGGCGGGGCAAAGAGCAAAAGATAACCCATGTCCGTGGTCCACGCGCGGGCGCGCCACCCGCAAGGCATGAAATACATGACAGATGACAAGGCCATCGCCGGGCGCGCGCCTCCGTCATTCGTCATTCGTCATTCGTCATTCGTCATTCGTCATGGTGCGCCAGCGCTGCTCATCACGCGCACGCCCACGTCGGCCGGCGGCGCGTGGTGCAGGCTGCTGGTGACCAGCGCGTCGACGCCGCTGGCCGCGTAGGCCGCCGCGTTGTCGGCGCGGATGCCGC
>JAEXBL010000147.1 GCA_023394015.1 Pseudomonadota bacterium
CTCTGCCCGCCGTCTGGCGTGGTGGCGCGGGCCGATACCGTGTTGTTCTGCGCCGCGGGGGGCACGCTGGCCGCGGCGGCGTAGCCGACGATGGCGGTGAACTGGATGGTGCACGATTGTCCCGGCAGCAGGCTGTCGTTGCCGCTCAGCAGGCCGCCCTGGTCGGTGAAGCCGGCATTGACGGTGCAAGTGGCTGTCGGGGTGGCGGTCAGGCCCGAGGTGGCGATGCTGCTGGCCGTCGGGAAGGTCTGCTGCAGGTTCTCGCTGACCTGCACCTGAGGCAGGGCCAGCGCGCCGGTGTTGCCGACCACGATGGTGTAAGGCACCTCGAACTGGTTGGGCGCGCGCGACACCACGGTGCCGGCTGCCTTGACCACGTCGATGGCTGCCCTGGGGAAGCTGACGGGCGTCGGCTGTGGGTTGGTGTTGTCGCCCCCGGGTGT
The DNA here is from genome assembly GCA_023394015.1 of Pseudomonadota bacterium. Lineage (GTDB taxonomy): Bacteria > Pseudomonadota > Gammaproteobacteria > Burkholderiales > Burkholderiaceae_C > Ottowia. The sequence goes on from JAEXBL010000147.1 coordinate 444, forward strand.
GCCGGGCAGGGTATCGCTGTTGTGTGACTCGTCCACGGCCTGCACATGGTCCGGCGCGGTGGGCGGCTGCATGGGACCGTTGTCCCAACGGTGACCGGGGTTGGCCATGCTGCCACCGGTGGCGCTGGCCCAGGCGGTGTTGTTCTGCACCCCGGTCGGCACGCTGGCCAGGTCAGGGTATTCGACGTCCACGCTGAAGCTGATGGTGCAGCTGGCGCCCGCGAGCAGGTCAACCTGGCCGTCCAGCAGCCGGTAGTCGGGCGTGGCGGTACCGGCGCCGCCGTTGAAATCGGCGTTGGCCACGCAGTTGCCGCTGGTGATGGTGGCGGTACTGGTGCTCAGCGCCGGCCCGCTGCCGAAGGTGGCGCGCAGGTTCTCGGACATCTGCACCCTGGGCAGCGTGTGTGCCGGGGCCGGCTGGGTGTTGCCCACCGTGATGGTGTAGGGCACGCGGAACTTGCGGCCCAGCGGTTCCAGGGCCTGGATGGTGCCGGCTGTCTTGACCACGTCGAGGTGAGGGGCCGGCGTGCAGGACGCGGCGTCGGAGTAGCTGACGCGCGGACCCGGGTTGCCTACCTGGGTGGCGCTGAGGGCGCTGGTGCCCGCAGCACGCGGCTCCATCCTGTAGAGCGCGCCTGCCGAGTCGTTGATGCGATTGCGGTAGGCATACAGGGCGCCCGTGGCGTCCAGGAACACCGAGCCGAACGAACCGGCGCTGGTACCAGTGGGCAGGTCGGTGGCGCGGCGCGACAGCCTGGCCACCGGGCGCTTGGTGGAGTCGGGGTCGCCCAGCACGCCCGACGGGTTGTGCAGCGCCAGCCGGTAGATGTAGACGGTGCCGGTGGTGCCAGGGCCTGGTTCGGTATTGTGGATGCCGTACATCACCGTCAGGTCGGCCGAGCTTTCGGCGGTGCTGACGGCCATGTCGCCCAGCCGTCCGGCGTCGATGCCGACATAGCCCGCTGGCAGCGGGCCAGTGTCGGCCGTGACCGGGATGGTGTCGGCAGAGACCACCGGGCTGGTGGTCGCGCCACTGGTCGAATGATCGGGCACGCCCGCCAGGTTGCGGATGCGGTAGATCGGGCCGATGGCCTGCGCGGTGACGAAGTAGTTGCCGGCCGCGTCGAAGGTGCCGGCGTTGGGCAGCAGGGCGCTCGGCAAGCCCGTGATGCGGATGTACGCATTGTTGCCGCCGGCACTCACGTTGGCCATTTGCACCGCGCCGGTGGTGCCAAGGCGGAAGATGCCGCGCTGGCCGGGCATCGGCTGGGAGGTCGGGTTGCTGTCGAGCGGCCGCCGCATCGCGTACAGGTGGTTGTCGACCGGGTTGTAGCCCAGGCTGTTGAACGCCACCGTGGCAAAGGTAGCGCCGCCGAGCATGGGCTGCAGCACATTGTCGGCGCCAACGTCTACCCGGTACAGGTGGGTGCCCCCGGAACCGCTTTGGTCGATGAGGTAAGCGGAGCCGTCGCACGAGAAGGGCGCGGCCCAAGATGGTGCGCTGGCCAAGCCTGTGACTGCCCAGATGCCGAGTGTCGCGACCACGCGCAGAACGCCCGCTCCACAAATGCTTGAAGCATGCATTTTTGCCAATCCTCCCTGAACACACATTGGCAATGTGAATATTGTTAATTTAGTCTAATCCATCTTCCGATCCTCTGTCTGCATAGTTCATGGAGTAATTGAAAAAGTGCGCAATAGTTGGCAACTCGTGCCCGATGAGCCGGTGCAAAAAAAAAGCTGCTGGCGCTTGAGGCCCAAGCGCCAGCAGCTCTTAGCGGTCGAATGCGGCTTCAGGCCGGCAGGTAGCCCTCCACCGACAGGTAGCGCTCGCCGGTGTCGTAGTTGAAGCCCAGCACGCGGCTGCCGGCGGGCAGCTCGGGCAGTTTTTGCGCAATGGCGGCCAGGGTGGCGCCGCTGCTGATGCCGACCAGCATGCCCTCTTCGCGCGCGCTGCGGCGGCCGTATTCGCGCGCGGCCTCGGCCTCGACCTGGATCACGCCGTCGAGCAGGCTGGTGTCGAGGTTCTTCGGGATGAAGCCGGCGCCGATGCCCTGGATTGGGTGCGGCGCGGGCGGGCCGCCACTGATGACGGGCGATTGCGTGGGCTCGACGGCGAACACCTTCAGGTTCGGCCACTGCTTTTTGAGTACCCGCGCGCAGCCGGTGATGTGGCCGCCGGTGCCGACGCCGGTGACCAGCGCGTCCAGCCCCTCGGGAAAGTCGGCCAGGATCTCGGCTGCCGTGGTCTGCTCGTGCACGGTGACGTTGGCGGGATTGTCGAACTGTTGCGGGATCCAGGCGCCGGGCGTTTGGGCGGCCCGCTCCTCGGCGCGGGCGATGGCGCCCGTCATGCCCTTTTCGCGCGGGGTCAGGTCGAAGGTGGCGCCGTAGGCCAGCATCAGGCGGCGGCGTTCCACGCTCATGCTGTCGGGCATCACCAGCACCAGCTGGTAGCCCTTGACGGCGGCCACCATGGCCAGGCCGACGCCGGTGTTGCCGCTGGTGGGCTCGATGATGGTGCCGCCGGGCTTGAGCTGGCCGCTTTGCTCGGCCGCCTCGACCATGCTGAGGGCGATGCGGTCCTTGACCGAGCCGCCGGGGTTGGCGCGTTCGCACTTGACCCACACCTGGGCGTCGGGCCCGAAGAGGCGGTGGATGCGCACGACGGGCGTGCCGCCAATGGTGTCGAGAATGGTGTTGGCTTTCATGCGGGTCTCCGGTTGGCGATGTTGATGGCGGATTCTGGCGCACGCCTTCGATACGGACGCGCATATGGATATGCGGGGATAATCGGGCCCGTGAAGCCCGCCAGACCGCCGCTGGTGCATGTCTCGAAAGAGCGCACTGGAGGAACGTCCGGACTGCACAGGGCAGCGCAGGAGCTAACGGCTCTCCACCGCGAGGTGAGGATCAGAGCAACAGAGACGAGCCGATTGAGTTCGGGTGAAACGGGCAATCTCTGCGCGCAGCAACACCAAGTAGGTTGGCTTTGAGGCGGTCCGCTGAGCCAACGGGTAGGTGGCACCGAGCCGGGTGGGCGACCCCCGGCCCAGATTGATGGCGGTCACGTTGAGGGCAACTTCAACGCACAGAATCCGGCGTATCGGTGGACTTCACACTTCTTTTTCCAGGTCGATGCTCGTGGATGAGGTCGGCTTGCAGCTTTCAGCGGCAATCCGGCGCCTGCCCGGCCTTCAGCCGCTCGGAGCGGCCCACGGTGTCGGGGTGGGTGCTGAACCAGTCGGGCTGGCGCTGGCGCGCCACCGGCTCGGCGGCATCGGCCGGGGCGCTGGCGCCGGCGGCCTGGCCGCCATGGCGCAGCTTCTCTTCCATCTGCCGCTCGATGCCCAGCAGCAGATCGACGATGGCTACACCCGGCCCACGCGCCTGGCACCCGCGCGCCAGGCCGAGCTGCGCGCCGGCTTCGAGCGCCTGGCGGCGCTGGTCGGCCCCGAGCTGCAGCGCTACCCCGGCTAC
>JAEXBL010000164.1 GCA_023394015.1 Pseudomonadota bacterium
GTGCCGACCCCGGTCCCCGCCGATGCCGATATCGCTGCCGACGTGGACACTTGGGCTGCCTCCGTGGGCGATCTGACCGCCGACCCGCTGTTGGCCACCCGCACGATCACGCCGCTGTGGTTCGACCTGCCTGACATGTCGACCCCCATCAACACCGGTTCCGCTACCGCGACAGCGCAGGCCGACGCGATCAGCGCGGCGCTGGCCAAGCCCTCGATCATTAACGAGTATGTGGCCACCGCCGCTGGCGCTGCCGTGCCGTTCGAGACCGACTGGGTGGTGTCCCAGCCTACGCGCCGCTACCACGCTGTCGTTGACTACGCTGGCAGCGCTGCTGCGGCCAACCTGGTCACTGGGAACGTTGCCACTTACTTTGGTGACCTGACGGTCGCGAGCAATGGCTTTGGCCCGCAGGCTTGCCGCCAGTTCGCCTTTGGCGCCTTCGATCGCGAAGAGGGTGCGCGCGCAGCTTCTGGCTCGTTCTCGCCCGGTACGGCCGAGGCTCAGTGCGGCGAGGTGTTCGTGGCTCAGCTGGGTGCCACGTCGGCCCTGCAGGCGGAAATCACCCGACGCAAGCTCGGCGGCCTGCTGCCGGGTCAGGCCGGTTGGGGCATTCTGCGCACCAACAACGCTACCAATGGCCTGCCGGTCGTGGGCTACGCTGCCATCCAGTTCCGCAACGTGGAAGGTGGCATCAACTACGACCTGACCCTGCCGCACCGCTGGTCGGCACAGTAAGGTGCCAGCCGGCACCGGGGCTGGCGGCCACGCCGGCCCTGGGGCAAGGTTTGAAAAGGGCGGGAGCAATCCCGCCCTTTTTTTGTGGGCGCGCGCTTTGCCGCTTCCCGCCATGCCGATGATGGGCGGGGTCTTGTCCGGTGCAGGCGCGCCGCTCGCGCTGCGCTTCAGCCACGCGCGAGGCCCTGGCGTTATCATTGAGGGTTTTTGGCGCGGCCAGCCCAAGCGCCGCAAGCGTCTTTTTCAACGATCCTCGTTTCAAGCTATGTTGCATCTTCCCCTGTTGTCTTCTCCTGCCCCGCTTGCCGCTGCCGTGTTGAGCCTGGCGCTGGCCCCTGCCGTGCTGGCGCAGGCGCCAGCCGCTGTGGCGGCCACGCCCGCCGCCACGCCGTCTGCCGTGGTGGTTTCCGGCCCGGCCGGCCAGGTCACGCAGAGCGAGCTGGAGGCGGTGGTAAACGATCTGGTGCCGGACGGCCAGCGGGCGGGCTTCTGGGTCGATCCGCAGAAGGTCAACCGCATGGCCCACACGCTTTACACCCAGCGCGCGCTGGCGCAGCAGGCGCTGGCCGGTGGCATCGACAAGACCCCCGCCGCCGCCGAATACCTGCTGCTGGTGCGCGAGCGGGCGCTGAGCCGGCTTTGGCTGGATCACAGCGCCGAACAGGCGGTGCCCGATGCCAAGGCGGTTGCCGAGTTCGCCCGCGCCGAGTACCAGGCGCATCCCGAGCGCTTCAAGACGCCGGAGCAGGTGCAGGCGCGCCATATCCTGCTGCCCATCGCCAAGGATGGCGGCGACGAGCCGGCCGTCAAGGCCAGGGCCGAGGAGCTGATGGCCCAGCTGCGCCAGGGGGCGGATTTTGCCAAGCTGGCGCAACAGCATTCCGGCGACAGAAGCAGCGCCCGGCGCGGCGGCGACCTGGGCCTGTTTGCGCGCGGCAAGATGGCACCCGAGTTCGAGCAGGCGGTTTTCGACCTGAAACAGCCGGGCGAGCTGGCGGGTCCGGTGAAGACGCAGTTTGGCTACCACCTCATCGAGCTGACGGCGCGCCAGCCGGCCGGCACGCGAACGCTGGAGGAGGTGCAGCCCGAGCTGGAGCAGGAGATCGCAAGCCGCATGGAGGCGAAGACGCGTGAGAACCTGTGGGACGCGGCCGGCGCTGGCGCCAAGCTGGACGGCGACGCCCTCAAGGCCCTGGCGGAACGCCACTTGCGCTGTTGGTGACCGGCGCAGTGGGGGCCGAAGGCCGCCAGCTCTGGCGCCTGCGCGGCCTGCTGGCGGTGCTGACGCGGCGCGAGCTGGCGGCGCGCTTTGCCGGGTCGGCCGGCGGTGCGCTGTGGGTGTGGCTGCCGCCGCTGCTCACGGTGGGGGCGTATTTTCTGGTGTTCGACGTGGTGTTCGGCATGCGCCTGGGGGCGCAGGCGCCGACGGCGCGCGTGGGCACCTACCTGATCGTGGGCATGCTGGCCTGGATGGCCTTTGCCGACGCCGCCCAGCGGGGCATGGCCAGTTTGCTGGAGGCCGGCCCCATGCTGCAGAAGAACCCGCTGCCGCCGGGCCTGTTTCCGGCGCGGGCGGTGCTGGCCAGCGGCGTGGTGTTTGCGCCGCTGCTGCTGTTGCTGCTGCCGGCCTATGCCAGCGCGCACCAGTTCCGCAGCGGGGTGTGGGCCCTGCTGCCGCTGCTGCTGCTGCAAGGGCTGCTGTCGTTTCTGCTGGCCTACCTGCTGGCGATTCTGGCGGCGGCCCTGCGCGACGTGGTGCAGCTGGTGGGGGTGCTGCTGTCGCTGGGGGTGTTTCTGTCGCCGGTGCTGTTTCCGATGACGCTGTTTCCTGAGCGCTGGCGCTGGCTGCTGTGGGCCAACCCGATGACGGCGCCGGTGCTGGGCTACCAGTCGGCGCTGCTGCAGGGCGCCTGGCCACCGCTGTCGGTGTGGGTGGCGCTGCTGGGCTGGATCGCGCTGCTGGCGCTGCTGCTGTCGCTGGCCATCGAACGCAGTCGCGAGCAGCTGGTGGACTGGTTGTGAGCGCGCCGTTGACGCCATCGCATGGCGCGGCCATGCCGCTGCGCCTGGAGGGCGTGGGCAAGGAATACCGCCTGTACGAGTCGCCGCGGGCGCGCCTGCGCTCGCTGCTGACGGGCCGGGCCCTGCACCGCAGCCACTGGGCGCTGCGGGACGTGAGCCTGGCGTTGGGCCGGGGCCAGTGCCTGGGCGTGGTGGGCAGCAACGGCGCCGGCAAGAGCACGCTGCTGAAGCTGATCACCGGCACCATGCGGCCGACCACGGGGCGGGTGCTGCGCCAGGGGCGGGTGACGGCGATCCTGGAGCTGGGCGCGGGCTTTCACCCCGAGTTCACGGGGCGGCAGAACCTGTATTTCGGCGGCAGCCTGATCGGCATTGGCGCCGAGCAGATGAAGGCGCTGGAGTCGGAGGTGCTGGCCTTCGCCGAGATCGGCGAGGCCATCGACCGGCCGGTGAAGACCTATTCGTCGGGCATGACGGTGCGGCTGGCCTTTGCGCTGGTGACGGCGGTGGAGCCGGATCTGCTGATCATCGACGAGGCGCTGGCGGTGGGCGACCAGCACTTCCAGAAGAAGTGCATCGAGCGCATCGAGCAGTTCCGGCGCAATGGCTGCACCATCCTGTTCTGCTCGCACAGCCCCTACCACGTGCGCCATTTGTGCGACGTGGCGCTGTGGCTGGACCGGGGCCGCATGATGGCCTTTGGCCCGACCGAGGAGGTGCTGGGGGCCTACGAAAAGCATTCGCGGCTGCTCGACGCCGGCCCGGCGGCGGCGCCGGCGGACGCGGGTGCGACCGTGCCCGAGGCGAGCGTGCCGCTGCCCTACGAGCGCGGGCCCGAGTCGGCCATGATTCTGTCCTGCGAGCTGGCCCATCTGGCCGAGGGCGAGGCCGGGGTGCCGGTGCTGCAGGGGAACGACCTGGAGGTCACCATCACGGTGCGGGGCAAGGGCGAGGAGCGGCCGAACATCGGCTTCATGATCGAGCAGGATCGCGGCGTGGGCATCACCTCGCTGGCCACGCACGAAGAGGGCGCGGCGCCGGTGCGGGTGGGCGAGCGCACCTGGCGCTCGGTGCTGCGCTTTCCGGACCTGCCGCTGCACACGGGCGATTACGTGGTCAGTGTGTTTCTGTTCGATGCCACGGGGTTGGTGACTTACGACCTGTGGTTCAAGTTCAAGGTGTTCCGCTTTGTGCGGCCGACACTGATGCCGGGGCTGGTGCGCCTGCCCCATACCTGGAGTTGAGATTGAGCAAGGTGTTGCAGCATCTGGTGGCGGGGACGGCCGCCGGCCCGGGGCCCGAGGCCGAGGCGCGCGCGGCGCGGGCGCGTGGCGAGTCCCTGCTGGCCGCGGGGGACCGGGAAGGCGCGGCGGTGGCGCTGCGCGTGGC
>JAEXBL010000193.1 GCA_023394015.1 Pseudomonadota bacterium
TCCTCGCACTGCGCGCATCGCCGGGTCGCGGCTGCTGCCGTCGCCCGTGCCCGTTGGCCGTTGACCGCGGCCCGCAAGCCGCGGACGGCGGTCGGCCATGCGCCGGTTCCCTGTTTTCTCGCCCGCCGCGCCGCGTCGCGCCTGGCCGGGCGAACCCTTCTCGTCACACCATGAACACTTTGCATTGGGCGCGCCACCGCGCCACATCACCGTTGGCCTTTCCCCTGCACGCCATCGTGGCGGCCCTGCCGCTGTCGGTGGCGGCGCAGCAGCCGCCGCCGGCGGCCGACCCCGCCGTCGCCGGCAGCCTGGCCCCGGTCACCGTGACCGCGCCGCGCGCGGCGGCCGAGCCGCTGGGCAGCCAGAGCCTGGCCGCCGAGCAGCTGCGCGCCGAGCGCCCGCTGAACGCCGACACCGCGCAGCTGCTGCGCGGCTTTCCCGGCTATGCAGCGCAGGCGGCGGGCGGTGTGTCCAGCCTGCCGGCGATCCGCGGCCTGGGCGACGACCGGCTGCGCATCGAGCTCAACGGCATGCCGCTGATCTCGTCCTGCGGCAACCACATGAACCCGCCGCTGTCCTACGTCGATCCGTCCCGCGTCGAGCGCGTGCGCGTGTTCGCCGGCGTGGTGCCAGTGAGCGTGGGCGGCGACAGCATCGGCGCCACGGTGCAGGTCGATGCCGCCGAGCCGGTGTTCGCCGAACCCGGCGCGCCGGCCGTGGTCGGCGGCGAGCTGACAGTGTCCGGGCGCAGCAACGGCAAGGCGGTGGGCGCACAGGCCTCGGCGCACTACGCCACCGAGACCTTCAGCCTGCGCTACGACGGCGCACTGGCGCAGGCCAAGAACTACCGCGCCGGCCGCGGCTTCAAGCCGGCCGGCCCGGCCGCCGTCGACAAGCCCGAGCGCTGGCTGCGCGCCGACGAGGTGGGCTCCAGCGCCTACAAGACCCGCAACCACGCGCTCACCGGCGCCTGGCGCCGCGACGGGCAGCTGGTGGAGCTGGGCCTGGGCCTGCAGGACATTCCCTACCAGTTCTATCCCAACCAGCGCATGGACATGACGCGCAACGACGCCTGGCACGCCAACCTGCGCTACGAGGGCCGCTTCGACTGGGGCCGGCTGGAGGCCCGCGCCTGGCACGAGCACACCCGCCACGGCATGCAGTTCGGTGACGACAAGCAGTACTGGTATGGCCCCCAGCGCAACGTGCCCGGCATGCCCATGGACACGCGCGGCAAGACCAGCGGCGTGCGCGTGATGGGCGAGCTGCCGCTGTCCGAGCGCGACACCGTGCGCGTGGGCGCCGAGGCGCTGCGCTACCGGCTCGACGACTGGTGGCTGCCCTCCGGCGGCGGCATGGCGCCCAACACCTTCTGGAACATCCGCGACGGCCAGCGCGACCGGCTGGACCTGTTCGCCGAGTGGCAGGCGCGCTGGAGCCCGCAGTGGCTGACCTTGGTCGGCCTGCGCAGCGCCAACACCCGCACCAACGCCGGTCCGGTGCAGGGCTACAACCCCGGCTACCAGGCCGACGCCAACGCCTTCAATGCCCTCGATCGCCGCCGCACCGACCACAACTGGGACCTGGCGGCGCTGGCGCGCTTCACGCCCAACGCGAACGCCACCTACGAGTTCGGCATCGCCCACAAGATGCGCTCGCCCAACCTGTACGAGCGCTACGCCTGGTCCACCGGCGGCATGGCCATGCGCATGGTCAACCTCACCGGCGACGGCAACGGCTACGTCGGCAACCCCGACCTCAAGCCCGAGCAGGCCACCACCCTCAGCGCCACCGCCGACTGGCACGACGCCACGGGCGAGCGCTGGGGCCTGCGCGTGACGCCCTACTACACGCACGTGCGCAACTACGTCGATGCGCTGCGCTGCGGCGGCGCCAGCGGCGCCATGGCGGTGTGCACCGACGCCAACCTGGCGGCGCGCGAGGCCTTCGTCTACCTGCGCTTTGCCAACCAGACGGTGCGCCTGTACGGCATCGACGCCAGCGGCTTTGCCGAACTGGGCCGCAGCCCGCGCTGGGGCGCCCTGGTGCTGAGCGGCGGCCTCAACTACGTGCGCGGCAAGAACACCGACACCGGCGACCACCTGATGCACATGATGCCGCTGAACGCGCACCTGGCGCTGACGCACCGCCTGGGTGGCTGGAGCGGCACCGCCGAATGGGTGGGCGTGGCGCACAAGCACAAGGTCTCGCGCGAGCGCAACGAGATGCGCACCAGCGGCTACGGCCTGCTGAACCTGCGCGCCAGCTATGCGTGGAAGGACGTGCGGCTGGACGTCGGCATCGACAACGTGTTCGACCGCCACTACGTGCTGCCGCTGGGCGGCGCCTACATGGGCCAGGGCCAGACCATGTCCGGCATGGGCGTGCCCTGGGGCGTGGGCGTGCCGGGGGCCGGGCGCTCGTTCAACGTCGGGCTGAGCATGCGCTTCTGATGGCCTTGAGTGGCGCCATGAACTCGCTGCGCCGCGGCGGGCCCATGGCGTCATCGGCGCTCAGGCCGCCAGCGGCGCGCCGTCCACGAACACCTTCAGCTCGCCGGGCGCGAAGGGCGTCCACTGCTCGTCGCAGGTCAGCGGCGTGGTGGCGACCACCGCCACGCGGTCGTCGGGCGTGGTGTGCTCGGCAAAGTTGACCGACAGGTCCTCGTCGGCCAGCCGCGCCGTGGCAAACGGGTGCTGGCGCACCAGGTAGCACAGCTTGGTCGAGGCGTGGGCCCACAGCGCCTCGCCGTTGGACAGCAGCATGTTGAAGGTGCCGTGGCGCGCCACCTGCGGCAGCAGCTCGCGCAGCGTGCGCGTCAGCTCATCCACCGGCGGCACGCTGGCGTGGGCCTTGGCCAGCTCCTGCATCAGCCAGCAGAAGGCCTGTTCGCTGTCGGTGCTGCCCACCGGGCGGAACTGGCCGTGCAGGCGCGGCGCGTAGTCCTTCAGATCGCCGTTGTGGGCGAACACCCAGTAGCGGCCCCACAGCTCGCGCACGAAGGGGTGGCAGTTCTCCAGCGTGACGGCGCCCACTGTGGCCTTGCGGATGTGCGAGATGACGTGGCGGCTCTTGATCGGGTAGCGGCGGATCAGCCCGGCGATGGGCGAGTCGGCCGCCGCGCCGGGGTCGAGGAACACGCGCGCGCCGCGCCCTTCGAAGAAGGCGATGCCCCAGCCGTCGGCGTGGTGGTCGGTGCGCCCGCCGCGCTGCGCGAAGCCGGCGAAGCTGAAGGTCACGTCGGTGGGCGTGTTGCAGTTCATTCCCAACAGCTGGCACATGGCGCGCAGTCTAGCGCGCGCGGCTCAGCCGGGCGCTGGCGTGGCGCGCTCGGCGCAGGCCCGGCAGATGCAGGCCTGGCCGCGCGTGCCGGGCGGCAGCTGGTCCAGCAGGCCGGGCGCGAACGACACCTGCGTGCACCAGCACGGCGGTTGCGGCTGGCCGGTGGCGCGCTCGGTTTCCATGGCGCAGGCATTGGCCTGGCCGCACAAGGGGCAACGTGTGGGATCGGTCACGGTCGGCGGGGGCATCTGGGTGGTATTCTGCGGCATGAGCGCGGCCGCCGAGGCGGCCGTGTGTGTTGTTGGGTGACCAGGCATGATTGCAGGAGAAACGAGATGAGCCAAGCCCTGACCGAGGCGCAGTTGAAGGAACTGAAAGAGCTGCTGCTGGCGCGCCGCAGAGAACTGCAGGCCGAGATGGACCAGAACCTGGCCAACCTGGCGCCGGCCGAGCTGTCGGGCAGCGTGTCGCAGGACGAGAGCGCGCGGCTGAAGAACCAGACGCGCGAGGTGGATTCGGTGCTGACCACGCTGGACGCCGCCGACCTGGCGCGCATCGACCGCGCCCTGGAGGCCATGGACGAAGGCGACTACGGCCTGTGCGACGAGTGTGGCTGCCACATCCCGTTCGAGCGCCTGAAGATCGAGCCGATGACCCAGCACTGCGTGGCCTGCAAGTCGGCCTGGGAGCAGAAGCAGGGCATCCGCGGCTGACGCTTCGCGGCCACGAAAGAAGGGCGCCGAGGGCGCCCTTTTTCATGGTCTTTCAGGCCTCCGGCGCATGATCAATGACAAAAACCATCGGCCCACGCAATGCCTTTGTCATTTGTCATGGTGCGAAGCGCCGGTCATTGAGCGCAGCGAAGTCATGTTTCACTTCAGGGCACCCGGTAGCCGGACCTGCGCCGGCCACCGGGTGCGTCCCCCTTGCGAAGCAAAAGGGGGGAAGCGCCGTCAGGCGCTCAGGGGGCTCTTCACCTTCAATCTCCACGCATGCAGCAGCGGCTCGGTGTAGCCGCTGGGCTGCTCCACGCCCTTGAACACCAGGTCGCACGCGGCCTGGAAGGCGGCGGAGTTCTGGAAGTTGCCGTGCATGTTGCGGTACAGCTTGTCGCCGGCGTTCTGCTGGTCCACCAGGGCCGCCATGCGCTCCAGCGTGGCCTGCACCTGGCCCTTGCTGACGACGCCGTGCAGCAGCCAGTTGGCCATGTGCTGGCTGCTGATGCGCAGCGTGGCGCGGTCTTCCATCAGGCCGATGTGGTTGATGTCGGGCACCTTGGAGCAACCCACGCCCTGGTCCACCCAGCGCACCACGTAGCCCAGGATGCCCTGGGCGTTGTTGTCCAGCTCCTGTTGCTTTTCCTCGTCCGTCCACTTGGCCTCGGGCACCACCGGGATGGTCAGCAGGCCGGTCAGCAGCTCGTCGCGCAGCGCCTTGCGGTCGGACTGCGCCAACTCGGCCTCCAGCTGCTGCTGCACGTCGCTGACCAGCACCTGGTGGTAGTGCAGGGCGTGCAGCGTGGCGCCGGTGGGGTTGGGCACCCAGGCGGTATTGGCGCCGGCCTTGGGGTGGCCGATCTTCTGCTTCATCATCTCGGCCATCAAATCGGGCGCGGCCCACATGCCCTTGCCGATCTGGGCCTTGCCGCGCAGGCCGCAGGCCAGGCCGACCAGCACGTTGTTGCGCTCGTAGGCCTGGATCCAGGCGCTGGTCTTCATGTCGCCCTTGCGGTACACCGGGCCGGCCTGCATGCAGCTGTGCATCTCGTCGCCGGTGCGATCCAGGAAGCCGGTGTTGATGAACGCCACGCGCGCCTTGGCGGCGTCGATGCAGGCCTTGAGGTTGACGCTGGTGCGGCGCTCCTCGTCCATGATGCCCAGCTTGACGGTGTTGTAGGG
>JAEXBL010000178.1 GCA_023394015.1 Pseudomonadota bacterium
CCGCGCTGGTGGATGCCCTGGCGCAGTTTGTCGAGCGCGGACAGGTGCTCGCGCCAGTGCGTGTCGATGGCCTGCAGCAGCACGGCGCGCTCGAAGGGGCGGAAGTTCTCGGCGCCCACCAGCGTGAGCTTGGTGGCGTAGGCCTGGTTGGCAGCATCGACCACCTTCTCGACGATGTCGTCGTCGCCGATGGCGCTGGAGGCCTCGACCTCCTGCTGCAGCGGCAGCTCGATCTGCCATTCGTCGGCCAGCACCTTCTGCAGGCCGGCGATGTCCCACTGTTCTTCCACCGATTCTTCCGGCACGTACTGGCGCACCAGGTCGGTGAAGCAGCCTTCGCGCAGGCCGGCGATCTGGCCGGACAGGTCCTCGGCGTCCAGGATCTCGTTGCGCTGCTGGTAGATGACCGTGCGCTGGTCGTTGGAGACGTCGTCGTACTCGAGCAGCTGCTTGCGGATGTCGAAGTTGCGCGCCTCGACCTTGCGCTGCGCGCTCTCGATGCTGCGGGTGACGATGCCTGCCTCGATCGCCTCGCCCTCGGGCATCTTGAGCTTGTCCATGATGGCGCGCACGCGGTCGCCGGCAAAGATGCGCATCAGCGCGTCGTCCAGGCTGAGGTAGAAGCGCGACGAGCCCGGGTCGCCCTGGCGGCCCGAGCGGCCGCGCAGCTGATTGTCAATGCGGCGGCTTTCGTGCCGCTCGGTGGCGATGATGCGCAGCCCGCCGAGCGACTTGATCAGCTCGTGGTCCTTCTCCCAGTTGGCGCGCAGGTCGGCGATGCGCTGCTCGCGCGTGGCTTCGTCCAGGGTCTCGTCGGCCTCCAGCGCCTCGACGGCTTTCTGCACGTTGCCACCGAGCACGATGTCGGTGCCGCGGCCGGCCATGTTGGTGGCGATGGTGATCATCTTCGGCCGCCCGGCCTGGGCCACGATGTCGGCCTCGCGCGCGTGCTGCTTGGCGTTCAGCACCTGGTGCGGCAGCTTCTCCTTGGTCAGTAGCTCGGCAATGATCTCGGAGTTCTCGATCGAGGTGGTGCCCACCAGCACCGGCTGGCCGCGCTCGAAGCACTCGCGGATGTCGGCAATGGCAGCGTCGTACTTTTCCTTGGTGGTCTTGTAGACGCGGTCGAGCTGGTCGTCGCGCTTGCTGGGCTTGTTGGGCGGAATGACCACGGTCTCCAGGCCGTAGATCTCCTGGAACTCGTAGGCCTCGGTGTCGGCCGTGCCGGTCATGCCGGCCCGCTTGTTGTAGAGGCGGAAGTAGTTGTGGAAGGTGATCGAGGCCAGGGTCTGGTTCTCGGCCTGGATCGGCACGCCCTCCTTGGCCTCCACCGCCTGGTGCAGGCCGTCGCTCCAGCGGCGGCCACTCATCAGGCGGCCGGTGAACTCGTCCACGATGACGATCTCGGGCCCCTGCTCGCCCTGCTGCACCACGTAATGCTGGTCGCGGTGGTAGATGTGGTGCGCGCGCAGGGCCGCGTTCAGGTGGTGCATCAGCGAGATGTTGGCCGGGTCGTACAGGCTGGTGCCTTCCGGGATCAGGCCGTGCTGGGCCAGGATGCGCTCGGCGTTCTCGTGGCCCTGCTCGGTCAGGTAGATCTGGTGCGACTTCTCGTCGGCCGTGAAGTCGCCCGGCGTGATCACGCCCAGGCCGGTGCGCGGGTCGGCCTCGCCCTCCTGCCGGGTCAGCAGCGGCACCACCTGGTTGATGGCCATGTACAGCGCCGTGTGGTCCTCGGCCTGGCCGCTGATGATGAGCGGCGTGCGCGCCTCGTCGATCAGGATCGAGTCCACCTCGTCGACGATGGCGTAGTTGAGCTTGCGCTGCACCCGGTCGCCCGGCTCGTAGACCATGTTGGCGCGCAGGTAGGCGAAGCCGAATTCGTTGTTGGTGCCGTAGGTGATGTCGGCGGCGTAGGCGGCCTGCTTGTCGTCGCGCTGCATCTGCGGCAGGTTCACGCCCACCGTCAGGCCCAGGAAGTTGTACAGGCGCCCCATCCATTGCGCGTCGCGATTGGCCAGGTAGTCGTTGACCGTGACCACGTGCACGCCGTGGCCGGCCAGCGCGTTCAGGTACACCGGCAGCGTGGCCGTCAGCGTCTTGCCCTCGCCGGTGCGCATCTCGGCGATCTTGCCCTCGTGCAGGGCCATGCCGCCCATCAGCTGCACGTCGAAATGGCGCATCTTCATCACGCGCTTGGAGCCCTCGCGCACCACCGCAAAGGCCTCGGGCAGCAGCTTGTCCAGGCTCTCGCCGTTGGCGACGCGGCCCTTGAACTCCTCCGTCTTGGCCCGCAGCTCCTCGTCGCTCAGCTTCTCCAGCGCCGGCTCCATGGCGTTGATGCTGGCCGCGATCTTGCGGTATTGCTTGAGCAGGCGGTCGTTGCGGCTGCCGAAAATCTTGGTGAGGAGGTTGGAGGTGGCCATGCGTGCGCGGTCACCGCGACGCCCTGCTTGGCGCACCGCACGGTGATCGACTGTCCCGGTAAGTTCAAAAGTGACGCGAAGTTGGGGGCAAAGCGGCCACATGCAAGCGCCTGTGGGCCCACGCACCCGCTCCGCGCGAGGCAACTGGGCATTTTAACTGGCCCGTGCCGGCCGATAATGCAGGCCCGCTCCACCCGCCCCGCACCGCCGTGACATCCTCCATCCGAACCGCGCTGACACTGCAGCAGGCCGTCGCCCAGGCGCCCACCCTGGCGCGGCTGAGCGAGCTGGTGGCCGAGTCGGCGGCGCGCATGGCCATCGTGCGGCCCCTGCTGCCGCCTGCGCTGCGCCCGCTGGTCCAGGCCGGCGCCCCGGACACCGAGGGGTGGACGCTGCTGGTGCCGCACAACGCCGCGGCGGCCAAGCTGCGCCAGCTGGTTCCGGCGCTGGAGGCGGCCTTGTCGGCCGCCGGACATTCGGTGGCGGCAATCCGCGTCAGGGTGCTGCGTCCGTCCGCTTGAAAAGACAAAGTCCGCACGGGCTGCCAACCTGTGCGGACTGGAAAATGGTGCCGGCTGTCGGATTCGAACTGACGACCTACCGCTTACAAGGCGGGTGCTCTACCAACTGAGCTAAGCCGGCGACAACAGGGGCGATTCTAGCCGCCGCGGCGGGCGCCCCGGCGTCACTTGACGCGCTTGAGCGCCGGGCGCTTGCGCGCGGGCGGCGGTGGCGGCTCGGTGGGCGGCTCGGCATCGTCGGCGCCCTCGGCACCAGCCTCGGCATCCGGGCTGGGCACCAGCTGGATGCCGGCGCGCGGCGCGGCGTCGTCAAGCGATGGCGCGTCCTCGCCCTCAGCCGACAACGCTTCGTGGGCAGATTCAGCTTCGTCGTCAGCGGCCATGGCCACGGGGACCGGGAACGCCATGCCCTGCCCGTTCTCGCGCGCATAGATGGCGATGACCCGGTCCATGGGCACGATGATCTCGCGCGCCACGCCGCCGAAGCGCGCCTTGAACTCGACGTACTCGTTGCCCAGCTTCAGGCCGCTGGTGGCGTCCATGCTGATGTTGAGCACGATCTCGCCGTTCTGCACGTATTCGCGCGGCACCTGCACCGTGTCGTCGGCCAGCACGGCAATGTAGGGCGTCAAGGCGTTGTCGCTGCACCATTCGTACAGCGCCCGGATCAGGTAGGGGCGGGTGGACGCGGTTTCGAGCGCGTTCATCATGGGCCGCGCCTTACTTGCGCATCACCTTTTCGGACGGCGTCAGCGCCTCAATGTAGGCCGGGCGCGAGAAGATGCGCTCAGCGTACTTGAGCAGCGGCGCGGCGTTCTTCGACAGCTCGATGCCGTAGTAGTCCAGGCGCCACAGCAGCGGCGCCAGGGCCACGTCCAGCATGGAGAAGTTGTCGCCCAAGATGAACTTGTTCTTCAGGAACACGGGCGCCATCTGCGTCAGCCGGTCGCGGATGTTGGCGCGGGCCTTTTCCAGTGCCTTCTCGTTGCTCTTGGTGGCGCGGTTTTCCAGCGTGGAGACGTGGGAGAACAGCTCCTTCTCGAAGTTGAGCAGGAACAGGCGCACGCGGGCGCGGTCCACCGGGTCGCCGGGCATCAGCTGCGGGTGCGGAAAGCGCTCGTCGATGTACTCGTTGATGATGTTCGACTCGTACAGGATCAGGTCGCGCTCGACCAGGATCGGCACCTGGCCGTACGGGTTCATCACGCTGATGTCCTCGGGCTTGTGATAGAGATCGACGTCGCGGATCTCGAAGTCCATGCCTTTCTCGAACAGCACGAAGCGGCAGCGGTGGGAGAAGGGACAGGTCGTACCGGAATACAGCACCATCATGAGAGCAGGCTCCTTAAAACCGAAGGAGTGGGGCAGTGCCACGCACGGCGCCGCCCCACTCCATCACCCCGGCGACGCGCCGGGGAAACTCGACAGAAACGATTTAAGTGACGTCTTTCCAGTAGGCCGCATTGAGGCGCCAGGCCAGGAAAGTGAACAGCAGCAGGAACAGCATCACCCACACGCCGATGGCGACGCGCTTGGTCTGCGCCGGCTCGCCCATCCACTGCAGGAAGTTGACCAGGTCCGCGACGTTGCGGTCGTAGTCCTGCTGCGACAGGGTGCCGGGCTTGACCTCGTCCCAGCGGCCGGTGAAGACCTGCACCTCGTGCCCGTGCTCTTCGAGCGTCTCGAAGATGGGGCGGCGCTCGCCCTGCAGTTCCCACAGCGGGTGCGGCATGCCGATGTTGGGGAAGACCAGGTTGTTCCAGCCGGTCGGCGCCACCGGATCGCGGTAGTAGCTGCGGAACAGGGTGTAGATGTAGTCGGCACCCGAGCCGCCGGCACCGGCGCGCGAGCGCGCGATCACCGTCAGGTCGGGCGGGTTGGCGCCGAACCAGTCCTTGGCCTGCTTCGGGTCGATGGCGGCCTTCATCATGTCGCCCACCTTGTCAGAGGTGAACAGCAGGTTGTCCCTGATCTGGTCGTCGGTCAGGCCGATGTCGCGCAGCTTGTTGTAGCGCATGAAGGCCGCCGAGTGGCAGTTCAGGCAGTAGTTGACGAAGATCTTGGCGCCGTTTTGCAGCGAGGCCTGGTCGGTCACGCGGCCGGGGGCCTTGTCCCAGGCGATGCCGCCGGTGGCCGCCTGGGCGCCAGCGATGTGGACGGCCAGGGCCAGCCCGAAGAGCAGTTTTTTCCAGAGGTTCATGGTGTTGTTCTCCTGCGTCTTCAATGGGGCTTGAAGGTGACGCGCTCGGGCACCGGCTTGGGCGTGCCCAGCTGGCTCCACCAGGGCATGAGCAGGAAGAAGCCGAAATAAACCAGGGTACCCACCATGGCCACCAGTTCGTTGGTCAGCCAACTCAGCGACGGTGCGCTGAAGATCGGACCGGGCACCATGATGCCCAGCACCGTGAGGATCAGGAACCAGACCACGAACACCACGTACAGCCACTTGTGCCAGTCGGGCCGATAACGGATGGAGCGTGCCGGGCTGCGGTCCAGCCAGGGCAGGAAGAACAGGATGATGACGGCGCCGCCCATCACGACCACGCCCCAGAACTTGG
Organism: Pseudomonadota bacterium; assembly: GCA_023394015.1. Classification (GTDB taxonomy): domain Bacteria; phylum Pseudomonadota; class Gammaproteobacteria; order Burkholderiales; family Burkholderiaceae_C; genus Ottowia. The sequence continues at coordinate 5,506 of JAEXBL010000178.1, forward strand.
CGTCGAAGGTCTTGAGCAGCGCAATCGCAATCAGGCCCGCCACGGCGGCGCCCACCTTCAGCGCCATCGCGCAGCGGCACTTGAGAAAGCCCAGCACCACGGCTGCGGCGATGATCAGGCACAGCACGTTGACCATGGTGTCGGTGGTGGCGCGCAGCATCGAGTAGAACGGCGTGAAGTACCACACCGGCGCGATGTGCAGCGGTGTCACCAGCGGATCGGCGGGGATGAAGTTGTTGTACTCCAGGAAGTAGCCACCCATCTCCGGCGCGAAGAACACGATGGCAAAAAACACCATCAGGAACAGCCCGACGCCAAAAATGTCGTGCACCGAGTAGTAGGGGTGGAACGGCACGCCGTCGGCGGGCGCGTCGGGCGACCAGCGGTTGCCCTTGGGGCCTTTCTTGATCTCGATGCCGTCCGGGTTGTTCGAGCCGACGTCGTGCAGCGCCATCAGGTGCGCCACCACCAGGCCGATCAGCACCAGCGGCACGGCGATGACGTGGAAGCTGAAGAAGCGGTTCAGCGTGGCGTCACCCACCACGTAGTCGCCGCGGATCAACAGCGCCAGGTCGGGGCCGATGAAGGGAATGGCGGAGAACAGGTTGACGATCACCTGCGCGCCCCAGTAGGACATCTGGCCCCAGGGCAGCAGGTAGCCCATGAAGGCCTCGGCCATCAGCGCCAGGAAGATGGCGCAGCCGAAGATCCACACCAGCTCGCGCGGCTTGCGGTAGCTGCCGTACAGCAGCCCGCGGAACATGTGCAGGTACACCACCACGAAAAAGGCCGAGGCGCCGGTGGAGTGCATGTAGCGGATGAACCAGCCGCCCGGCACGTCGCGCATGATGTATTCGACCGACTCGAAGGCCTTGGCGGCGTCGGGCTTGTAGTGCATCACCAGGAAGATGCCGGTGACGATCTGGATCACCAGCACCAGCATGGCCAGCGAGCCGAAGATGTACCACCAGTTGAAGTTCTTCGGCGCGTAGTACTCCGCCATGTCGCGGCGGTAGATGTAGAAAACCGAAGGGATCCGGTTCTCGAACCAGTTCATCACCTTGGCGCCCAGCGGCGCGTTGGGGGAGATTTCCTTGAACTCTGCCATGGCCGCCTCTTTATGCCTTGTTGTCTTCGCCGATCAACAGCTTGTTGTCGGACAGGTACATGTGCGGCGGCACCTCCAGGTTGTCGGGCGCCGGCTTATTCTTGAACACGCGGCCCGCCAGATCGAACGTGGAGCCGTGGCAGGCACAGAAAAAACCGCCGGGCCAGTTGTCCGGCAGCGAAGGCTGCGCGCCGGGGATGAACTTGTCGCCGGGCGAGCAGCCCAGATGGGTGCAGATGCCGACCGCGACCAGCACATCGGGCTTGATGGAGCGTGTCTGGTTCTTGGCGTACTCGGGCGTGGGGTAGGCGGTGCGCTCCGAGTTGGGGTCGGCCAGCTCGCCTTCGATGGTCTTCAGCGTGTCGAGCTGCTCGGGCGTGCGGCGCATGATCCACACGGGCTTGCCGCGCCACTCGACGGTGATTTTCTCGCCGGGCTTGAGCGAGCCGATGTCCACCTCGACAGCGGCACCGGCGGCCTTGGCCTTCTCGGAGGGCGCGAAGCTGGTCACGAAGGGCGTGGCCAGGGCCGCTGCGCCGGCGGCCCCCGCGCAGCTGGACGCGATCAGCCAGGTGCGCTTGCTGCTGTCCATGGGTGCTGGGGTGAAGTTGCTGGGTGGGGCGTCACTCATGGCTGTCCTCTGGCAGTTTTTTGTGTCCGGAAACAAGCGGCGATTGTAGCGGAGCGCTACAACGCCTTTGGCCCCGGTTGCGGGCGGGATTGACAAGGCCCGTGCCACCACAATACTGGCGCCATCAGCAACCACCAAGCAAAGGAAACCCCCATGGGCATGATGCAGGAGTTCAGAGAGTTCGCCGTCAAGGGCAACGCCATCGACCTGGCGGTCGGCGTGATCATCGGCGGCGCCTTCGGCAAGATCGTCGACTCGATCGTGGGCGATCTGATCATGCCCATCGTCGGCCGGCTGTTCGGCGGGCTGGACTTTTCCAGCTACTACCTGCCGCTGGCCGGCCAGGCAGCGGGGCTGACGCTGGAGGAGGCCAAGAAGGGCGGCGCTGTGTTCGCCTACGGCCACTTCATCACCATCCTGGTCAACTTCATTCTGCTGGCCTTCATCATCTTCATGATGGTCAAGCAGATCAACCGGCTGAAGAAGGAAGAGCCGGCCCCCGCGCCCGAGGCGCCGCCGGAAGAGGTGCAGCTGCTGCGCGAAATCCGCGACAGCCTGAAGCGCTGACCCGGCAAGCGCCGGCAGCTACACAAATCATAGCTCACGACGCCCGCTCGCCCTGCGCGACGGGCGTTTCTTGTTGCGCCATGCGGCGCGCCATGCGCACCGCCGCCAGCAGGCTGGCGGCGTCGGCGCGGCCGCTGCCGGCGATGTCGAAGGCGGTGCCGTGGTCCGGGCTGGTGCGCACCAGGGGCAGGCCCAGGGTCACGTTCACGCCCTGCTCCACGCCCAGGTACTTCACCGGAATCAGCCCCTGGTCGTGGTACATGGCCACCACCACGTCGAATTCGGCCAGGCCGCGCGCGCGCATGAACACCGTGTCGGGCGCGAACGGGCCCTGCGCGTCGATGCCCTCGGCCCGCGCCTGGGCGATGGCGGGGGCGATGGCCTCGATTTCCTCGCGCCCGAACAGGCCACCCTCGCCGGCGTGCGGGTTCAGCCCGGCCACCCCGATGCGCGGCGGCCGCTGTAGCGCCGCGCCAACAGCCGTGTGCGTGATCTGCAGGGTCTGCAGGATGTTGCCGGTGGTTACCTTGTCGATGGCCTCGCGCAGGGACAGGTGGATGCTCACCAGCACGGTGCGCAATTCGTCGTTGGCCAGCATCATGCGCACCGGCAGGGCCGACGCCGGCACGCCCAGGTGCTCGGCCGCCAGCGCCTGCAAAAGCTCGGTGTGGCCCGGATAGCGCGCATACGGCTCGCCGGCGGCCGACAAGGCGGCCTTGTGCAGCGGCGCCGTGACCAGGCCCGCCACCTCGCCGCGCAGGGCTGCGCGCGCGGCCCAGGCCACGCTGTCGCCGGC
>JAEXBL010000262.1 GCA_023394015.1 Pseudomonadota bacterium
GACATGGGGACCTCGCAGCTCGATCTGATCGAACTGATGGGCGCGCTCGACCCCGAGGCGCCCACGGCCGAACGCCACCTGTGGCTGGTGCGCCTGCTGGACTGGATCCGCGGCGACACCGACAACCCCGAGGTGGCGGTGGCGCGCGTGCGCATGCTGATCGACGCCGCCGAGGTGCGCCCCGACTGGCTGAAGCTGTGGCAGCTGTGGTGGGCCGAGTTTCTGGCCACCATGGACGTCACGCCGCTGCTGGCGCACCTGGGCTTTGCGCCCCTGGGCTCGTTCAGCAGCGAGTTGGGCCACCGCCTGCGCCGCAAGCTGGTGCCGGTGGCGCCCGACACCACCGACCTGAGCGAGCTGTTCGGCCTGCTGTTTCCGAGCGAGCTGGACGCCAAGTGGCTGCGCGGGCTGGACGAGCGCACGCTGCGCCGCCTGCGCACCACCTTGTTCCGCACCGATGCCGGCAGCCACCGCCCCAGCGGGGCCAAGTACGGGCTGCGCACGCTGCTGGACGCGCTGGCTTCGGCCATCAGCCAGATCAGCGCCGTCGGGCAGTCGGCCGACGTGCGGGTGCGCATGTCGGACGAGGCCAAGCGCAAGCGCCCGTTCCTGGACCTGCCCATCGTCTTCGAGACCCTGCGCCAGGCGGTGGTGGACCACGGCCGGCAGAGCGCGCCGGCGCTGGTGGCGCTGGACCAGCTGCGCGAGCAGCTCGACGCCTGCCGCGCCGCCGCGGCCACGGTCTACACGCACCTGGAAGAGCACGGCATCTCGGTGCACATCGAGTTCCAGCTGCGGCAGCTGCGCCAGCGCATCATCCGCGTCAAGGCGCTGCTGCTGTGCCTGGAGACCGACGCGCCGGCGCAGGCCACGGCGCAGCTGCTGTCGCACCTGGTGCGCGTGAACCTGGACAGCCAGAGCCTGCGCGCGCTGCTGCGCAGCAGCACCGAACTGCTGGCCGCCAAGGTGACCGAGCGCAACGCCGAGACCGGCCAGCACTACATCACCCGCACGCCGGGCGACTACCTGCGCATGCTGGGTGCGGCCGCCGGCGGCGGCGCGGTGCTGGCGGTGACCACCTGGATCAAGCTGGCCATCATGGCCTCGGCGCTGTCGGCCTTCTGGGGCGGCTGGTGGGCGGGCGTCAACTACGCCGCGTCCTTCGTGGTCATCATGCTGCTGCACTGGACGGTGGCCACCAAGCAGCCGGCCATGACGGCGCCGGCCATGGCGGCGCAGCTGAAGGACATGAAGGCGCCCGACGCGGTGGAGCGCTTCGTGGACGAGGTGGTGTACTTGCTGCGCTCGCAGTTCGCCGCCATCCTGGGCAACGTGGGGCTGGTGATGCCGGTGGTGATCGCGCTGTCCATGCTGCTGGCGCGGCTGGGCTGGGACGACGCCATCGACCCCTACCACGCGCAGTACATCCTGGCAGAGCACCACCTGCTGGGGCCGACGGTGCTGTTCGCCGCCGCCACCGGCTTTCTGCTGTTCCTGTCCAGCCTGATCGCCGGCTGGGCCGAGAACTGGTTCGTGTTCCACCGGCTGGACTCGGTGATCGCCTACCACCCGCGCGTCACCCGCTGGCTGGGCGCCGAGCGGGCGCGCCGCTGGGGCCGCTACTGGAGCCACCACGTGTCGGACTGGACGGCCAACCTCTCGCTGGGCCTGCTGCTGGGGCTGGTGCCGCCCATCGTCGGCTTCTTCGGCATTCCGCTGGAGGTGCGCCACGTCACCCTGGTGGCCGGCCAGATCGCCGCCGCCATGCACGAGCTGGGCCCCGGCGTGCTGGGCAACCCGGCGCTGTGGTGGGCGGCCGGCGGCATCGCCATCACCGGCCTGGTCAACCTCGGCGCCAGCTTCACCCTGGCCTTCCGGCTGGCGCTGACGGCGCAGAATGTGCCGGTGGTGGACCGGCGGCGCCTGTACGTGGCCCTGACCCGGCGCCTGCTGCGCCAGCCGCACTCCTTCGTGCTGCCGGTGCGCGCGCGCCACTCGCCCAGCCGCGACGCGGCGGCGGCCGAGCCCGAGGCGGCACCCGAAGCGCCGCCCCGCACCGACGCGGGTTAGCATGTCAGTTGCCCGTGACGCAGCGCATGCAACACATGACGAATGACCGCGCTCTGACGAGCGCATGACCAATGACAAAAGGGTTCGGCCCGTACCGCGCTTTGTCATTGGTCATGGATCATGGCGCGCCAGCGCCGGTCATCGCGCGCAACGCCGTCATGTTTCATTTCAACGCCTTACCAGAGAGTTGACCGTTTGACCGACCTGTGGATCGCCCCCTGGGCCGACCGCCTGCCCTTGACCTCCGGCTCGCTGGCGCTTGAATGGGCGCTGGTGCTGGCCCTGGCCACGCTGGCCGGGCACCTGGTGCAGCGCTACACCCAGCTGCCCAAGATCATCGGCTACGCCGGGGGCGGCGCGCTGACCGGCTGGCTGGGCTTTGCCGCCGCCGCCTGGCCGCTGGCCGGCGTGGGGCTGTTCCTGCTGGAGTTGGGCATTGCCATCATGCTGTTCGAGGCCGGCGCGCGGCTGCCGCTGCGCTGGTTCCGCCACAACCCGATGGTGCTGGTGCAAAGCCTGGCCGAGTCGCTGCTGACCTTTGCCGCGGCCTTCCTGGCGCTGCGCGCGCTGGGGCTGGACACGGCGGTGGTGCGGGCGCTGGCGGTGATCGCCATGGCCGCCTCGCCGGCGGTGCTGATGCGGGTGGTGTCCGACCTGCGCGCCAACGGCCCGGTGACCGACCGCGCCATCGCCCTGGCCACGCTGAACACCTTGTACGCGCTGACCCTGGGCACCGCCATGCTGGGCACCATCGACCGCGGCGACGGCTCGCTGCTGGCGTCGGTGGCGTCGTCGGCGGCGGTGCTGGGCGTGTCGCTGCTGTTCGGCGCCGTGCTGGCCGGGCTGCTGGCGCTGGCCTTTCGCCTGCTGCACCCCACCAGCCAGGACACCGCCATCGTCATGCTGGCGCTGATCGCCGCCTGCACGGTGGTGGCGCCGCCCTTCGGCGGCTCGGCGCCGCTGGCGACGCTGCTGGGCGGCATCCTGCTCATGCAGTTCCGCCCGCGGCCCTGGGTGTGGCCGCGGCAAATGGGCTCGGCGGCGTCGATCCTGACGATTCTGATGTTCGTGCTGGTCTCGTCCATGGCGGCGCAGGCCGACTGGAGCCGCGGCATCACCGGCGCGGCGCTGGTGCTGATCGGCGTGCGCCTGCTGGCCAAGGTGGTCAGCCTGCTGCTGACCAGCGCCGGCAGCGGCATGGCGCTGAAGCAGGCCTTCTGGGTCGGCGTGGCGATGGTGCCGATGTCGTCGGTGGCGCTGCTGCTGACCTCGCAGTTCGTGGTGGCCTCGCACAACATCGGCGCGCAGGTGGCGGCCATCGCGCTGCCAACGATCCTGGCCACCGAGCTGCTGGGCGCGGTGCTGGTGAGCTGGGCGCTGCATCGCTCGGGCGAGTCGGCGCACCTGTGGCGCCGCGGCCTGCCGCCGCCGCCCAACGCACAGGAGCCCCGCCCATGACGCTGGAAGCCTTTGGCCAGTCCGAGGCGCTGACGATCGGCGTCGAACTGGAGTTGCAGCTGGTCAACACCAACGACTACAACCTGACCCACTACGCCGACGACATGCTGCGCCTGATGGCGCGCCACGACCTGCCCGGCAGCGTGGTGCCGGAGATGACGGCCGGCATGATCGAGGTCTCCACCGGCGTGTGCCGCAGCTCCGGCGAGGCGCTGGCGCAGCTGTCGCAGATCCGCGATGCACTGGTGCGCAGCGCCGACAAGCTCAACATCGCCGTGGTGGGCGGCGGCACGCACCCGTTCCAGCAGTGGCACCAGCAGCGCATCTACGACAAGCCGCGCTTTCACCAGCTGTCGGCGCTGTACGGCTACCTGACCAAGCAGTTCACCATCTTCGGCCAGCACGTGCACGTGGGCTGCCCCGACGCCGACACCGCGCTCTACACGCTGCACTGCATGAGCCGCTACATCCCGCACTTCATCGCGCTGGCCGCCAGCAGCCCCTACGTGCAGGGGCAGGACACGGCCTTCGACTCGGCGCGGCTGAACTCGGTGTTCGCCTTTCCGCTGTCGGGCCGCGCGCCCTGCGTGCTGACCTGGGACGAGTTCGGCCACTATTTCGACAAGATGATGCGCACCGGCGTGGTCGAGTCGATGAAGGACTTCTACTGGGACATTCGCCCCAAGCCCGAATACGGCACCATCGAGGTGCGCGTGTTCGACACCCCGCTGACGGTGGAGCGCGCCGCCGCCCTGGCCGGCTACGTGCAGTGCCTGGCGGCCTGGTTCCAGCACGAGCGCCCGTTCACCCCGTGCGAGGACGACTACCTGGTCTACAGCTACAACCGCTTCCAGGCCTGTCGCTTCGGGCTGGACGCGGTATACGTCGACCCGCCCACCGGCGAGCACCTGCCGCTGCGCGAGCACCTGCTGGCCACCATGGAGCGGCTGCGCCCCTTTGCCGAGCAATGCCAGGCCGACCAGGCCCTGGCCACGCTGCGCCAGGAAGTGCAGGACAACCGCAACGACGCCCGCTGGCTGCGCGAGCGCCAGGCCAAGGAGCAGTTGCTGGGCGAAGTGATCAGACAGGCAGCCCTGCGCTTCCGCGGGGCCCTTTGAGGTCGGGCGTTGAGCGTTCGGCGTCGGGCGTGAAAACCGGCTACGCTCAACGCTGAACGACCCACGCTGAACCCTCGAAAATGACGCTTCGCATCGGCATCTCCGCCCGCCTGTTGCACAACCCGCCCGCCGGGCTGGGACTGCCCACCAAGCGGCTGCAGTTTCTGGAAAGCGGCATGGCGCAATGGATCATGTCGCACGGCGTGCTGGCACTGATGATTCCCTTCATCGACCAGCGCATGCCCAGCACCCGCAAGCGCCCGCCCATCCGCGACCTGGTGGACAGCCTGGACGGCCTGGTGCTGCAGGGCGGCATCGACATCAGCCCCGAAACCTATGGCCAGAAACCCTGGCAGGACAAGGCCGAATACGACCCCATCCGCGACGAGTACGAGCTGGAGCTGCTGCGTGGCTTCATCGAGGCCGACAAGCCGGTGCTGGGCATTTGCCGCGGCTGCCAGCTGCTCAACGTGTACTTCGGCGGCACGCTGATCCAGGACATCCCCACGCAGTGGCCCGGCGCCATCCTGCACAACGACACCGAGCGCTACGACCGGCTGATCCACGAGGTGCACTTTCTGCCCGGCTCGCGCCTGTCCGACATCTACGGCTACGAGCCGCGCCGCATCACCAGCATCCACCACCAGTGCGTGGACGAACTGGGCAGCGGCCTGGTGCTGGAGGCGCGCAGCCCCATCGACCGCGTGCCCGAGGGCATCCGCCACACCGGCCACCGCTACGTCATGGGCGTGCAATGGCACCCCGAGTTCCACACCAACGGCTTCGACCCCGGCGACGGCGTGCTCGACAGCGGCCCGCTGCTGATGGACTTTCTGAAAGTCGCCCTGCGCCGCGCCGGCAGCGTGCGCCGCCTGGCCGACGGCATGGCCCGCGTGCGCCAGCGCGCCAGCGCGCGCATCGGCCGCTGAGCCCCACCCCACCGGCAAGCGGCCATGGGCGAGTTCGAGCTGATCGACCGCTTCTTCAAGCGACAAGCCACTCCAGAGTCAGCCCCTCAAGCGCAGGCGGCTACTGATGCAATGGTATTGGGCATCGGCGACGACTGCGCCCTGCTGCAGCCCGGGCACGGCATGCAGCTGGCCGTCAGCTGCGACATGCTGGTCGAGGGCCGCCACTTCCTGCCCGACGTCGACCCGGCCGCGCTCGGCCACAAGGCGCTGGCCGTCAACCTGAGCGACCTGGCGGCCATGGGTGCCGAGCCGCTGGGCTGCACCCTGGCGCTGGCGCTGCCCCCCGAGCGCGCGCGTGACCAAGCCTGGCTGGCCGCCCTGGCCGCCGGCCTGTTCGCCCTGGCCGACGCGCACCGCTGCCCGCTGGTCGGCGGCGACACCACCGCCGGCCCGCTCAACCTGTGCCTCACCGTGTTCGGCCAGCTGCCCGCCGGCCAGGCCCTGCGGCGGGACGGCGCCCGCGCCGGCGACGACCTGTGGGTCAGCGGCACGCTGGGCGACGCGCGCCTGGCCCTGGC
>JAEXBL010000308.1 GCA_023394015.1 Pseudomonadota bacterium
GACAGGCGCTGCCGTGGTCAGCCTGATCGACCCCAACGCCATGCCGGCACTGAAGGTGTATTTCGATTCGGGCAAGACCGACGTCCACGCCGACTTTGCCGCCAAGTCCGCCGAGCTGGTGAGCTACATGCAGGCGCACACCGACACGCAGGCCGTGATCTCCGGCTTCAACGACCCGACCGGCGATGCGGCGGCCAACGCCGAGCTGTCGAAGAACCGCGCCCAGGCCGTGCAGGCGGCCCTGGTGGCGGCCGGCATCGCCGAAGACCGCACGGTGCTCGAAAAGCCGGCCGAAACCACCGGCACGGCGGCCACCAACGCCGCTTCGCGCCGCGTCGAGGTGGTGCTGCGCAAGTAAGCTGGGCGGTGCCCCGGGGCCGGGCCAGGCGCCCGGCCTGCAACCAAAAACGGACGCCGCGGCGTCCGTTTTTCATGGCTTGTCTTAGCCGTCAGGTTCAGGCCTGGCCAGCGACCAGCTGCTGCAACTCGCCCGATTCGTACATCTCCATCATGATGTCCGAACCGCCGATGAACTCGCCCTTGACGTAGAGCTGCGGAATCGTCGGCCAGTGGCTGTATTCCTTGATGCCCTGGCGCACGGCCTCGTCTTCCAGCACGTTCACTGTCGTCACCGCGCGCGGCTCGACGCCGCAGGCCTTGAGAATCTGAATCGCGCGGCCCGAGAAGCCGCACATCGGAAAGCTGGCGTTGCCTTTCATGAACAGCACGATCTCGTTCTGCTTCACGAGATCGTCAATGCGCTGCTGCGTGTTTTGATCCATGGTGGGTTCCTTGATTGCAATGGGTGGATTATTCCACCTTGGCCTTATCACCTGGCGCCGCAGGGTTGGCCCAGGTGGCACCGGCCACGGGCACCTGGTCATCGGCGTGGTGCGGACGGCCGGTATCGCCCGCCTGGGCGTATGTCAACAAAAAAGGCGCCGTGAAGCGCCTTTTTTGGGCAGGTCTGGTGGATTATCAGGCGATCAAAAACTTGGTCCGATCCTGGCCGTCGATCCATTTGGGCGCCTTGCCACGGCCGGTCCAGGTTTTGCCGGTAATCGGATCGCGGTATTTGGGCGGCACCTTGCTGGCGGTGCGGCTGCTGGCCCTGCGGCCCGAAGGGAAAACATCGCGCTCCGTGAGCTGATATTGATCGATCAGGCTGCGCACTTGCGCCACGGCGTCGGCAATCTCGCGCTTGCGCGCTTCTTCAATCTGCGCCGCCAAGGCTTGTTGTTGTTGCAGCAGTTCCTTCAAAGTGGCCATGATGATTTCAAGTCATTGAGTGAATGTGCGCCAAATATACCACCCATCGGCTTTAATGGATAATAGAATTGCGGGTTATCGGCTGAATCCCGCTTATTCGGCCAGAGGCGTGGCCATGACCTGGTCGATACGGCGGCCGTCGAGTGCCACCACGGTAAACGACCAGCCGGCGCAGTCGATTTTGTCGCCGACGTCGGGCAGGCGCCCCATGTCGGCCAGCAGCAGGCCGGCCACGGTGTTGTAGCGGCCCTTGTCCTCGTGCGGCAAATCATCCTCGATGTCCAGCCGGGCCTTCATCTCACTGACCGGCATGGTGCCGTCCAGCAGCCAGCGGCCGTCGGCTTGCGGCGTGGCCCAGGCTTCGATGTGGGCGTCGGGGCTCAATTCGCCGGTAATCGCCTCCAACAGGTCGCGCGGCGGCATCAGGCCCTGCACCACGCCATATTCATCGACCACGAACAGCATGCGCCCGGATTTGGCGCGCAATTGCCCCAGCAACTCCATGCCGCTCAGCGTTTCGGGGATGAAGCTGGCGGGCCACAGGTGCGCGTCGATGGCGGTGCTGCCGGCATCGCGCAATTCCAGCAGCTTGGCCATCGAGATAATGCCCACCACCTCGTCCAGGCTGTCGCGGCAAACCGGGTACCAGGAGTGGGCTTCTTTCTCGCCGCGGGCGGCCACATAATCCAGCGCCTCGGCCACGCTCAGGCTGGCATCCAGCCAGTCAATATCGCTGCGCGGCAGCATCATGGACGACAGCGAGCGGTCGTCCAGATGAAACACGTTGCGCACCATCTGGTGCTCGTGTTCCTCGATCAGGCCGGCGTCCACGCCTTCTTCCAGGCTGGCGGAGATTTCTTCCTCGGTCACCGCGCGGCCGTGCGATTCGTCGATGCGCAGCAGTTTCAAAACCAGCTGGGTGCACAGCGAGAGCAGGGCGACGAAGGGCTTGGCGGCCGTGGCCAGCCAGGTCATGGGCTGCGCGATCCAGCGCGCCACGGTTTCCGGGAACATCTGGCCGATGCGCTTGGGCACCAGCTCGCCGAACACGATGGTGGTGAAGGTGATCACCGTCACCACCAGCGCCGTGGCGGCGATGGAGGCCGCGCCGGGGCTCAGCCCCCAGCCTTCCAGCCACTCGCCCACCGGGCCGCTGAAGGCCGCCTCGCCAACGATGCCGTTGAGCATGCCGATGGAGGTGATGCCCACCTGCACGGTGGAGAGAAACTGCGTCGGCCGCTCCATCAGGCGGATCGCCGCGCCGGCGCCGCCGTCGCCGCTTTCCTCCATCGCCGCCAGCCGCGCCTTGCGGGCCGAGGCGATGGCCAGTTCCGACATGGCGAAGACGCCGTTGAGCAGGGTGAGAAAGACGATCAGCAGAAAGTCCATGCCGGCCGGGCCATGCCCGGTGGAGAATCAGGAGATGGCACTTTATCTGATCGGCGACGTGCAAGGCTGCGACGCCGCCCTGGGCCGGCTGCTGGACGAGCTGGCGTTTTCGCCCAGCCGCGACCGCGTGGTGCTGCTGGGCGATCTGGTCAACCGCGGCCCGGCCTCGCTGGCGGTGCTGCGGCGCATGGTGGCGCTGGGCGATGCGGCGGCCTGCCTGCTGGGCAACCACGATCTGCACCTGCTGGCGGTGTCGCAGGGCGTGCGCCGGCCGCACCGCAGCGACACCGTGGGCGACATCCTGGCCGCGCCCGACCGCGCCGCGCTGCTCGACTGGCTGCGCCACCGCCCGCTGGCCTTGCACGAGCGCGGCGTGCTGATGGTGCACGCCGGCGTGTTGCCGCAGTGGAGCGCGGCGCAGACCCTGCAACGGGCGACCGAGGTGCAGACCGTGCTGCACGGCGCCGACTGGCAGGTGTTCATGCACCAGATGTACGGTAACCAGCCCGACGAATGGCACGACGGCCTGCAGGGCGCGGCGCGGCTGCGCGTGATCGTCAACGCGCTGACGCGGCTGCGCTTTTGCACCGCCGAAGGCCGCATGGAGTTCGACACCAAGGACCGCGGCGCCGACGGCGCG
>JAEXBL010000335.1 GCA_023394015.1 Pseudomonadota bacterium
GCCAGGCTCAGCGTGCGCACATCGACGCGGGGTTTGGCGGACGAGGGGGACGGGGCGGCGGGCATGGTGTAACAAGGCGCGACAGGCGCGCGCCATGATCGCACAGCGCGCCGCGCCTGCCAAAGCCGATGTGGCGCGCCGGCTGCACTGGCCAGCCCGGCCTGCGGATAATTCACGCGCATGGACAAGCTCAAGGCCTTCGAGACCTTCGCCTCGGTGGCCACGCGCGGCAGCCTCAGCGCCGCCGCCCGCGCCGAGGGCGTGGCGCCAGCCGTCATCAGCCGCCGGCTCGACGCGCTGGAGGAGCACCTGGCCGTCAAGCTGCTGGTGCGCACCACGCGGCGCATCGCGCTGACGCACGAGGGCGCGGCGTTTCTGGACGACTGCCAGCGCATCCTGGCCGAGGTGGCCGGCGCCGAAGCCAGCGTGTCGGCCGGCGGCGTGCAGGCCAGCGGGCATCTGCGCATCACCGCGCCGGCGGGCTTCGGGCGGCGGCACGTGGCGCCACTGCTGCCCGACTTTCACGCCGCGCACCCGCGGCTGCGCATCTCGCTCAACCTGTCCGACCGCGTGGTCGACCTGGCCGGCGAGGGCTACGACTGCGCGGTGCGCGTGGGCGACCTGCCCGATTCGTCGCTGGTCAGCATCCGCCTGGCCGACAACCGGCGCCTGTGCGTGGCCGCGCCGGCCTACCTGCAGCGCCGCGGCACGCCCCGGCACCCGCGCGATCTGGCGCAGCACGACTGCCTGGCGCTGTCCAGCGACGCCTCGCAGACGCGCGGCTGGGCCTTCGCCGAAGACGGCGAGGTGATGCACCTGCGCCCCGGCGGCCCGCTTGACTGCTCCGACGGCCAGGTGCTGCACGACTGGTGCCTGGCCGGCCATGGCATCGCCTGGCGCAGCACCTGGGAGGTCGAGTCCGAGATCGCCGCCGGCACGCTGGTGCCGGTGCTGGAGGCCTTTGCCGCGCCCCCCAACGGCATCTACGCCATCCTGCCGCACGCCACGCGCCACACGCCGCTGCGCGTGCGGCTGTGGGTGGACTTCCTGCGCGCGCGCTACGCCGATCCGGCGTTCTGGTCGCGCGGCTAGCCCGCGATTAGCATTGGCCCATGCTCGAATCCTGGCTGGCCTTCATCCACATCAGCGCCTTTCTGGGCTGGATCGTGTTCGCCTCGGCGCAGGCGGCGCTGTGCCGCGCCGAGTGGATGAACGCCGCCGTGGTGCAGCGGCTGGGGCGGCTGGACGCCATCTTGTGGATCGCCACCGCCGCCGTGCTGCTGTCGGGGCTGGCGCGCATTTACTGGGGTGCCAAGGGCAGCGCCTGGTACTGGGGCAACTGGCTGCTGCACCTGAAGCTGACGCTGTTCTTCGTCGCCGCGCTGCTGCAGATCGGTCCCACGCGCCAGTTCGGGCGCTGGCGCCAGCGGCTGGCCGGCGGCGGCCTGCCCTCCGAGCTGGAGATCCGCGGCGCGCGCCGGCTGGTGATGATCGCCACGCACGTGGTGGCCTTGATTCCGCTGGCGGCGGTGTTCATGGCGCGCGGCTGGGGCGGCTGACGCGCCCGGCGCTGCCCGCTCCATGGCGGCTGGCGCCCGCTGGCCAGCCGCCTGCGCCCCGGCCGCCTAAAATCCGCCGATGCAATCCGTGAAGAACGAACTGCTCGCCGCGCTGGCGGCCGAGCTGGAAAGCCTGTCGCCCGGTGCCGGCGACAAGGCGGCCTTCGAATCGCCCAAGCAGGCCGCGCATGGCGACCTGGCCTGCACCGCGGCCATGCAGCTGGCCAAGCCGCTCAAGAGCAACCCGCGCGCGCTGGGCGAGCAGCTCAAGGCGGCGCTGGAAGCCACGCCCGCGTTCCAACGCTGGACGGACGCCATCGAGCTGGCCGGGCCGGGCTTTCTGAACATCCGCCTCAAGCCTGCCGCCAAGCAGCAGGTGGTGCGCGAGGTGCTCTCTAAAAAAGAGCGCTACGGCCAGAAGCCCCCGCGCGGCGAGCGCGTGCTGGTCGAGTTCGTCAGCGCCAACCCCACCGGCCCGCTGCACGTGGGCCACGGCCGGCAGGCGGCGCTGGGCGACGCCATCTGCAACCTGTTCGCCACCCAGGGCTGGCAGGTGCACCGCGAGTTCTATTACAACGATGCCGGCGTGCAGATCGACACGCTCACCACCTCGGTGCAACTGCGCGCGCAGGGCCTGAAGCCCGGCGACGCCGGCTGGCCCGAGGCGGCCTACAACGGCGACTACATCCAGGACATCGCGGCTGACTTTCTGGCTGGTAAGACCGTGCGGGCCGACGACCGAAGCTTCACCGCCAGCGGCGACGTGAATGACCTGGACGGCATCCGCCAGTTCGCCGTGGCCTACCTGCGCCACGAGCAGGACAAGGACCTGCAGGCCTTTCGCCTGGCCTTCGACGAGTACTACCTGGAGTCGAGCCTGTACACCAGCGGCCGCGTCGAGGCCACGGTGCAAAAGCTCATCGACGCCGGCAAGACCTACGAGCAGGACGGCGCGCTGTGGCTGCGCACCACCGACTACGGCGACGACAAGGACCGCGTGATGCGGAAGTCCGACGGCGGCTACACCTACTTCGTGCCCGACGTCGCCTACCACATCACCAAATGGGAGCGCGGCTACCCGAAGGTGGTCAACATCCAGGGCACCGACCACCACGGCACCATCGCCCGCGTGCGTGCCGGCCTGCAGGCCGCCGGCGTGGGCATTCCCGCCGGCTACCCCGACTACGTGCTGCACACCATGGTGCGCGTGTTGAAGGGCGGCGAGGAGGTCAAGATCAGCAAGCGCGCCGGCAGCTACGTCACGCTGCGCGATCTGATCGAGTGGACCAGCGCCGACGCCGTGCGCTTTTTCCTGCTCAGCCGCAAGCCCGACACCGAATACACCTTCGACGTCGACCTGGCGGTGGCCAAGAACAACGACAACCCGGTGTATTACGTGCAGTATGCGCACGCCCGCATTTGCTCGGTGCTGCAGGGCTGGGGCGGCGATGTGGCCACGCTGGCCGACGTCGACTTGGCGCCGCTCGACACCCCCGCCGCGCAGGCCCTGATGCTGCAGCTGGCCAAGTACCCCGACATGCTCAGTGCCGCCGCGCAGGACTTCGCGCCGCACGACGTCACCTTCTACCTGCGCGAGCTGGCCGCCAGCTACCACAGCTATTACGACGCCGAACGCATCCTGGTCGACGACGAGGCGGTGAAGAAAGCCCGCCTGGCCCTGGTCGCCGCCACCGCGCAGGTGTTGCACAATGGCCTGTCGGTGCTGGGCGTGTCGGCCCCCACCCGGATGTAAAGCGTTATCAGCGATATGAAATCCACGAAATCGAAGGCTTGGCAGCGAACCGGGCGCAGCCGCTGGCCAGGTGCGCGCCGGCAGCACGGTGGCACGTTCCTTGGCATCATTCTGGGGGTGGTGGTCGGCTTGGCGGTGGCGCTGGGCGTGGCGATCTACGTGGCCAAGGTGCCCGTGCCCTTCGTCAACAAGAGCACTTCGCGCACCAGCGGCCAGGACGCCGCCGAGGCCGAGCGCAACCGCAACTGGGACCCCAACTCGCCGCTGCGCAACCGCAATGCCGCCCAGCCCCGCACGCCCGGCGGCGGCGTGGCCAGCGGCACCGTGGCGC
>JAEXBL010000371.1 GCA_023394015.1 Pseudomonadota bacterium
CCCTCATTGCGGGCGGGTCGACGCGCGACGCGCAAGGCCTCAGCGCTGCGCGCCCGCGTTGCCAGCCCCGTTGCCATTGGCCGGGGCCGGGCGCTCGCGCCGCGGCAGCACACGCCACTCCAGCGTCTGCGAGGCCAGGTTCTCGGCGCCCACGGCGGCGGTGAACTGCTCGCGCAGCGCTTCGAGCGAAGGCACTCCGCGCAGCGGCGTCAGGGCGGGCACGTTCAGCTCCTGCGGCAGGCGGGTCATCGGATCCTCGTTGCTGGCGAGGCACATCAGGGCCTCGTCGCCGGGCGCACCGGCCTCCAGCACGAAGGCCGGGTAGGGCACCATCCAGTCGGGCAGGCGCACCGCCTGGTTGGCCGAGACCAGCGAATCCGGGTTGACCATGTTGGGCAGCAGCTTGACCAGGTTGCCGTTGGCGTCGCGCAGGTAGCAGAACAGGTGCGCGGCGCGCGACACGGTGGCCGAGGTGAAGATGTGCGTGCCCGACTCGAAGGCGGTTCGGTCCTTCACCGTGTTCTCGATTTGCAGGTTCACCGTGAGCGGCGCCACCGGGGTCTGCCCCGCGCTCAGTTCCGGCCAGCCCACGCGGGCCAGCTTGCCGTCCTCGCCGATGGCGACGAACTCGCGCAGCGCGCGCTCGTAGGTGGGAAAGTTGATCACGCCGGTAACCACCATGCCGATGTCGGCCTGAAAGCGCCCCACGGCCTCGCGCAGCACCGGGTCGTTGGCCAGCAGCGGCTGCTCGAAAGCGGGCAGGTAGCCCTGGCTGGCCAGGTAGCGCTGCACCAGGCGCGCCTGGGTGGCGGTGTCGCCTTCGTCATACCACTCGCGCAGCTGGCGCTGGAACTCGGGGTGGGTGTTGTCCAGCGTCAGGCAGCGCCAGTAGGGCAGGCGCGTCCACTTGCCGGCCAACTCGATCACCGCCAGCTCCACCAGGGTGCGCATGGCGGCGCCCGAACCCTGGGTCAGGTCGCGCCCGACGTTGAACTGCACGCCGTAGCTGCCGATCTTGCCGGCCAGATCCAGCCCCTGGCCGGAGTTGCCGATGATGACCTCGTTGGCCGAGTCGAGACCCGGAATCAGCGTGCGCGTGCGGAAGTCGCCCAGATGCATCTCCAGGCCGATGATGGTGGCGCCGCGGTTGCGGTCGTAGCCGATTTCCACCCGCGGGCCAGACAGGCCGGCGCCATGGCGATTGCTCAGCACGTTCTGGTCCACGAACGAGATCGCGCCCGACACGTACAGGGCCGGGCGCTGCAATTGCATCTGGTTGTTGTTGAGCAGGATGGTGGTCAGGTTCTGCACCGTGTCCTGGCGGGCGATGTCGACCTCGAAGTCGACGAAGCGGAAGGCATTGGACAGGCGCGACATCTGCGACAGCGCGGTGATCACCATGTCCTTGGTCGCCACCGGCACGCGGCCGGAGAAGTCGGGAATCTGCTTGCTGGTGATCAGCGTGGTGGGGATTTCCGCCTCGCGCATCATGTAGTCCATGCACATCAGCGAATCGCTGAAGCTGGACATGGAGCGCACGGGCCGCGTGGCGGGCCGGTCGTGCGTACTGGCGTAGGAGTGGAGCTTGGCGTCGTCCTTGGGCGCCAGTGGCGTGGCACAGCCGCCCAGCAGGGCCGCGGCGGCCGTCAGACCAAGCCAGAGCGCACGCCGGCCGACGGGCCGGGAAGGCTGCGATGTCGGCAGCAGATGCTTGTTGTTGTCCATGGTGTCCTCCCGGTGTTCCTGGCCTTGGCGACTTGGCCTTTTTATCGAAAAAACCTGGCGCCCGCGTGGGCACGCGCCAGGCTTGCTTCGGGGTCTGCGTGCTGGTGCTTGGGCCCCGTCTCTTGTCTTCCCAGGTCAGCGCTACTTGCAGATGGTGACCAGGTCACCGCGCAGCACCACGATTTGATCCTGCCCAGCGCCCGGGCCATAGCGCCCGGTTGGCCCCGCCGCAGCCGCAGCGCCCACGTTGCTGGCGATATTGGTTTCGCAGGTGCGCTGCAATGCGTTGCCACGCTGCATCGTCACCACGTCGCGCTCGGTCTGAACGGTGCCGTCGCCACCTTCCAGCGTGGCAAAGGCCTTGATCTCAAATCGGTTGACCTTGGCTTGAAGCCAGGCCGGCAAGTTGTCAGATGGATCCAGTTGCCTCGAAGGCGAAACGGGAGGTACAGGCAGTGCCATGTAGCTCACTTGCTCGTGGAGGACGATGGGGTCGGAGCCAGGTGCATCCTGGGCCCAGGCTGGGAGCAAAGCCCAAAGCAAGGCAAGAGGCAGCGCACTGCGCGAATTGATTGGTGTCATGGCCGTCTCTCCTTCTACCTTGAGCCAGGCGGAACCCAGGGTCTGACCCCGGGTTCCGCCTTTCTTGCCGGCTCAGATTGCTTATCAGCAGGTCACGCAGGCATTGTTGGTCGAAGCGTTGTTGATGGCCGTGGAACGCCTGCCCTTCGCGTAAGCGGAGAACGAGGAGTGCTCGGCAGCCACAACCTGCAGTTGCGCAGCGTTCACCGCCACCTTGCCAATGTTGCTGGCCAGGTTGTTCTGGGCGAACGAGTCCTCGGCCGCAGCCTTGGCGTACACGCCACTGTCGCTCAGTGCCGTGACCTGCAGCGACGGAGCGCGCAGGGTCACGCCATAGGTGTTGCTCGACATGTTGTTGTTGGCCTTCGAGTCGGTGCCGTAGGCCTTGGCCGACACGCCGGTATGGCTCAGCGCGGTGACCTGCAGCTGCGGCGCGCCGATGTTGATGTCGCCGGTTTCGCAGACGCCGCAGACTTCAGCGGGCGGGGTGTGGCCACCGCCACCGCCACCGCCACCGCCATGGCCACGGCCGGCGAAGGCAGGGTTGGACAAGGCTGCGGCAGACAGCGCCGCGACGGCGATCAATGCAAGCTTTTTCATGATGAGTTTCCTCCAAAGGTAGTCTTCACTGACACATGAACCGGTGCTTCTGGCTGACTCCAGCAACCCCGGGGGTTTTGACTCTGCGGCGGCCGGCCTCCCTGTTTGTTGATGCTCGGCTTGCTGCGTTGTCGGGGTCCAGTGTCTGGCGCAAAGGCCTTGATGCAAATCGCTACAAGTGGATACGCCGAAGGGAGGGCGCCGTCCGACCAGTTTGGATGCACAAATGAAATGAAACCTGCAGCAAGCTGCCGCTGGTTGCTCTTAAAAAGAGAGCGAAAATCTCGTGCAGACAGGGTAGTAACTAATTGTGTTGATTGTAAAAAATTACAATCATCCTCAAAACGTGCTCATCAAATGTGGCTTCAACGCCTATCGTTTGCGGAAGAGGTCACGAAAAAGGCTTGTTTTCCATTGCCAAAGCCCCTCTTTTGTGGTGCGTTCCAATGCGCTAGAGTTGTGCCTGATCGTTACACTTGCATCAGATACTCATGGAGCCGGGAGGATGAAATGAACCGAGTTGTGGACACCCCGTTGGAGAGTCTCACGGCCAATGCGCCGGTGGCGCGCGCGCCCGTGTCATCGACCTGGCCGCACTTCATGGCCGGCCAGCCCGACCAGCCGATCCGCGTGCTGCTGGTCGATGACGACGCCC
>JAEXBL010000408.1 GCA_023394015.1 Pseudomonadota bacterium
CGCCCAGCCCTGGCGGCGCAGCGCCCGGCGCAGGCCCAGAAACAGCGCCGCGCCCACGGCCGCCAGCGCCAGCGAGGTGAACACGAAGGGGCGCGCCGCCACCCAGATCGCCTCGCCCGGCGCCGACACCAGGGTGGCCGCCTTCAGGCGCTGCAGGCTGTCGGCCTCGGCATCCACCTGGCCGGCCAGCAGTGCGCGCAGCAGCAGCACGGCCAGCGGGGGCGCCACGGCCCAGGCCAGGCCGCGCCAGTCGATCGGCGCGGGCGCTGTCGGCGGCGTGGCGGGGGCCGGCGTCATGCGGCCAGCCGCGACAGGTCGGCCACGCGGTTCATGGCCTGGTGCAGGGTCTTGAGCAGGCCCAGGCGGTTCAGGCGCACGTCGGGTTGCTCGGCGTTGACCATCACGTCGTCGATGTAGGCGTCCACCGGGCCGCGCAGCGCGGCCAGCGTCTGCAGCGAGGCGGTGTAGTCGCCCGCGCTGAACTGCGCCTCGGCCTGCGGCACGGTGTGCTGCATGGCCTCGTAAAGCCCGCGCTCGGCCCCGTCGGTCAGCAGCGCGGTGTTCACGTGGGCGTCGATGGCGCCTTCGGCCTCGGCTTTCTTGAGGATGTTGCCGATGCGCTTGTTGGCGGCGGCCAGGGCAGGGGCCTCGGGCAAGCCGGCGAAGGCGCGCACGGCGTCGAGCGCCTTGGGCATCTCGCCCCACATCGGGCGCGCGGCGATCACGGCCTCGGCCTCTTGCGTGCTGTAGCCTTGGTCGCGCAGGTAGGTGGACACGCGCTCGTAGACGAAGGCCAGCAGTTGCGCGTTGCTCTTGGCGGCATCGGGCAGCAGCGCACCGAAGGTCTGTGCGGCGGCCTGCACCACCTGCGGCAGATCGAGCGGCAGCTTCTTCTCGACCAGCATGCGGATCACGCCCAGCGCATGGCGCCGCAGCGCGAACGGGTCCTTGTCGCCGGTGGGCAGGTTGCCGATGCCGAACATGCCCACCAGCGTCTCCAGCTTGTCGGCCAGCGCCACCACGGTGCCGACTTGGCCGCGCGGCAGCTCGTCGCCGGCGAAGCGCGGCTTGTAGTGGTCTTCGATGGCGAAGGCGATGTCCTCACTCAGGCCGTCATGGCGTGCGTAGTAGCCGCCCATCACGCCCTGCAGCTCGGGGAACTCGCCCACCATGTCGGTCAGCAGGTCGGCCTTGGCCAGCATGGCCGCCTGGTCGGCCTGCTTGGCCAGCACCTCGCCGCCCAACTGCTGGCCGATGGCGCGGGCAATGGCGCGCACGCGCTCGACGCGCTCGCCCTGCGTGCCCAGCTTGTTGTGGTAGACCACCTGGGCCAGTTGCGGCACGCGGCTTTCCAGCGTCTTCTTGCGGTCCTGGTCGAAGAAGAACTTGGCGTCGGCCAGGCGCGGGCGCACCACGCGCTCGTTGCCGCCGATCACGGCGCTGGGGTCGTCGGGCGTGATGTTGCTGACGACGAGGAACTGGTTGGTCAGCCTGCCCGCGCCGTCCAGCAGCGGAAAGTACTTCTGGTTGGCCTTCATGGTCAGGATCAGGCATTCCTGCGGCACGTCGAGAAACTCTTTCTCGAACTGGCAGACGAGCACGTTGGGGCGCTCCACCAGCGCCGTCACCTCGTCCAGCAAGGCATCGTCCTCGATGGCGGTCAGCGCCGGGCCTGCCTGCGCCGCAGCCTTCTGGAGCTGCGCGGCAATGGCGGCGCGGCGCTCGTCGAAGCTGGCGATCACGGCACCCTGCTGGCGCAGGTCGTTGGCGTAGTGGTCGGCGTGGGCCAGCTCGATCGGCTCGCAGGCCGCCTCGAAGCGGTGGCCGTGGGTGCTGCGGCCCGCCTTCAGGCCGAGCGCCGTGACGGGCACCACGGTCTCGCCGTGCAGCGCCGCCAGGCCGTGCGCCGGGCGCACGAACTGCACGCTGTCCCAGCCGGGCAGCGGCGTGCCTTCCTGCAACTGGTAGGTCATCACCTTGGGGATGGGTAGCCTGGCGATCGCCTCGTTCAGGGCTTTCTGCAGGCCGGTGTCCAGCGTGGCGCCGGTGATCAGGGTGTCGAGAAACAGCGCCTCGGCCTTGCCGTCCATGGCGCGCTTGAGCGTCGGCACCACCGACGGATCGGCGCCCACGGCCTGCAGTTTCTTCAGCAGCGCGGGCGTGGGCTGGCCGTCGGCGCCCAGCGCCACGCTGACCGGCATCAGCTTTTGCTGCACCGACTTGTCGGCCGCCTTGGCCGCCACGCGCGTGATGTGCGCGGCCAGCCGGCGCGGGCTGGCGTAGGGCGTCACGTGCGAGTCAGCGGCCGCCAGGCCCTGGCTTTGGAGTTGCTCGAACAGTGTGCCGGCAAAGGCCTCGCCGAGCTTCTTCAGCGCCTTGGGGGGGAGTTCTTCGACGAAGAGTTCGACGAGAAGGTTGGGGGTGGTCATGTGTCAGCGGTCGCGCGGGAGGCGACAAGTACCGGCGCGTAATGCAGCACCGTGGGAAACGGGTCGTAGAAATGGTGCAGCAGTGCGCGCCATTGCTGGTATTCGGGCGACTGGCGAAAGCCGACGGTGTGCGCTTGCAGTGTGTCCCAGCGCACCAGCAGCACGTACTGGTGGTCGTGCTCGATGCAGCGCTGCAACTCGTGCGAGCGGTAGCCGGGCATGGCGGCGATGATGGCCTGCGCCTGCTGGAAGGCGGCCTCGAACGCGGCCGTCTGCCCGGGCCGCACCTGCAACGTGGCGACTTCGAGCACGCCGGTGTCGGGCGCGCTCATCAGGCGGCCTTCTTCTCGATCTGCTCGACCCACTCGCGCGGCGCCAGCGGGAAGCCCAGGCGCTCGCGCGACTCATAGTAGGCTTGGGCCACGGCGCGCGCTAGGTTGCGGATGCGGCCGATGTAGGCGGCGCGCTCGGTCACGCTGATGGCGCCGCGCGCGTCCAGCAGGTTGAAGGTGTGGGCGGCCTTCAGCACCTGCTCGTAGGCGGGCAGCGCGAGCTGCTGCGCCATCAGGTGCTTGGCTTGTTTCTCGTGCGCGGCGAAGGCGGAGAACAGGAACTCGGCGTCCGAGTGCTCGAAGTTGTAGGCGCTCTGCTCCTGCTCGTTCTGCAGATAGACATCACCGTAACTCAGCCCCTCGGTCCAGGTCAGGTCGAACACGTTGTCCACGCCCTGCAGGTACATGGCCAGGCGTTCCAGGCCGTAGGTGATCTCGCCGGTGGCGGGGCGGCAGTCGATGCCGCCGACCTGCTGGAAGTAGGTGAACTGCGTCACCTCCATGCCGTTGAGCCACACCTCCCAGCCCAGGCCCCAGGCGCCGAGCGTGGGGTTCTCCCAGTCGTCCTCGACGAAGCGGATGTCGTTCTGCTTCAGGTCGAACCCCAGCGCCTCCAGGCTGCCCAGGTACAGGTCCAGGATGTTGGCCGGCGCGGGCTTGAGCACCACCTGGTACTGGTAGTAGTGCTGCATGCGGTTGGGGTTCTCGCCGTAGCGGCCGTCCTTGGGGCGGCGGCTGGGCTGCACGTAGGCGGCCTTCCACGGCTCGGGGCCGATGGCGCGCAGAAAGGTGGCCGTGTGCGAGGTGCCGGCGCCGACTTCCATGTCGTACGGCTGCAAGAGCGCGCAGCCCTGCGCGTCCCAGTACTGCTGGAGCTTGAGGATGATTTGCTGGAAAGTGAGCATGGGCGCCGCCGAGAGCGAAAAAAGCGAATCATTTTACGAACGGCCGCAGAGCAGGCCGCTTCGGAACGCCGTGGCCGGGGTTCCCCCGCCCGACGGCGTTGTCCCTTGGGGGGAAGCGCCGCAGGCGCTCAGGGGGCTTTAACTCCAGCGCCGCAGCACCAGGCTGGCGTTGGTGCCGCCGAAGCCGAAGCTGTTGGACAGCACGGTCTTCAGGTCGGCGTCGCGCGTTTGCGTGACCAGCGGCATGTCGCCCAGGGCCGGGTCGGGCGTGTCGACGTTGACCGAGCCGGCGATGAAGCCCTGCCGCAGCATGATCAGGCAGTAGATCGCTTCCTGCACGCCGGTGGCGCCGAGCGAATGCCCGGTGAGCGACTTGGTGGATGAAAACGGCGGCACCTTGTCACCAAACAGCGCCTGCATGGAGCGCACTTCCTGCATGTCGCCCACGGGCGTGGAGGTGCCGTGGGTGTTGATGTAGTCCACGCCGCCCTCGATGCCTTCCAGCGCCTGCCGCATGCAGGCGATGGCGCCATCGCCCGAGGGCGCGACCATGTCCTCGCCGTCGCTGGTGGCGCCAAAGCCGACCACCTCGGCCAGGATGGTGGCGCCGCGCGCCTGCGCGTGGGCCAGCGATTCGAGCACCACCGCGCCGCCGCCGCCGGCGATGACGAAGCCGTCGCGGTTCGCGTCGTAGGCGCGCGAGGCCTTCTCGGGCGTGGCGTTGTACTTGGCCGACATGGCGCCCATGCCGTCGAACAGCAGGGCCATGCCCCAGCTCAGTGCTTCGCCGCCGCCGGCGAACACCACGTCCTGCAGCCCGAAGGCGATCTGCTGCGCGGCGGCGCCGATGCAGTGCGCCGAAGTCGAGCAGGCCGAGGTGATGGAGTAGTTGATGCCCTTGACCTTGAAGTTGGTCGCCAGGCAGGCCGACACGGTGGAGCTCATGCAGCGCGTGACCTGGTACGGGCCGACGCGGCGGATGCCTTTGTCGCGCAGCGTGTCGGCGGCCTCGATCTGATTCGCCGGCGAGCCGCCGCCCGAGCCCATGATGAGGCCGGTGCGCGGGTGGCTGACCTGCTCCGGCGTCAGGCCCGACTGCTGGATTGCGTCTTCCAGCGCGATCTGCGCATAGGCCGCCGCATCGCCCATGAAGCGCAGCTGCTTGCGGTCGATGCGCGCCTCGATGTCGATCTGCGGCACGCCGCCGACCTGGCTGCGCAGGCCCAGCTCGGTGAACTGCGGCACCGCCCGGATGCCCGAGCGGCCCTCGCGCAGCGACTGCTCGACCGTGGCCAGGTCATTGCCGATGCACGAGACGATGCCCGCGCCGGTGATGACCACCCGTTGCTTGCTCATGATGCGGCTCCTGCGCCATCGCCCTCGCGCAGGAACAGCCCCACGCGCAGGTCGTTGGCCACGTAGATCTCCTTGCCGTCGGCCAGCAGGCGGGCGTCGCCGATGGCCATGTTCATCTTGCGCTTGATGACGCGCTTGATATCAATCTCGTATTTCACCAGCTTGACCTCGGGGCCGACCTCGCCGGTGAACTTGACCTCGCCCGCGCCCAGTGCGCGCCCGCGCCCGGGCAGGCGCAGCCAGGTCAGGTAAAAGCCGATCAGCTGCCACATGGCGTCCAGCCCCAGGCAGCCGGGCATCACCGGATCGCCCTGGAAGTGGCAGGCGAAGAACCACAAGTCGGGCTTCACGTCCAGCTCGGCCTCGATGCGGCCCAGGCCGTGGGCGCCGCCGTCGGCGTCGATGTGGGTGATGCGGTCGAACATCAGCATCGGCGGCAGCGGCAGGCGGCCGGCGTCGGGGCCAAACAGGCGGCCCTCGCCCGATGCGATGAGTTGGTCGTAGGAAAAGGATTCGGCCATCGGCCGATTGTGCCTGAGCCCCACGGGCCGGCCGGCGGCCGCCGCGGCGTTTTTGTCACACAAAGGTCAGCGGCGGCGCAGCAGCGGCAGGCCCAGCGCCAGCAGCGCGCAGCCGATCCACAGCGGCCACAGCCCCCAGCGCGCGGCCCAGGCGGCGAACGGGGTGATGTGGGTGCGGCCTTCGAAGCTGCCGTGCAGCACGCCGCGCGTCAGGCGCGGCAGCTGGTGCGTCACCGCGCCGCGGTGGTCGATGATGGCGGTGGCGCCGGTGTTGGTGGCGCGCAGCATGGGGCGCTCGAACTCCAGCGCGCGCATGCGGCTGATGTGCAGGTGCTGGTCGATGGCCACGCTGTCGCCGAACCAGGCGATGTTGCTGACGTTGACGAAGGCCGTGGGCGCGCGCCCGGGCTCGGCAAAGCGCGCCGCCAGCTCCTCGCCGAACAAGTCCTCGTAGCAGACGTTGGGCGCCAGCCGCTGGCCCTGCCACTCGAACGAGGGCTGGCCCACGCTGCCGCGCGCGAAGTCGCCCAGCGGAATGTGCATCATCTGCACGAACCAGCGGAAGAAGGGCGGGATGAACTCGCCGAAGGGCACCAGGTGGTGCTTGTCGTAGCGGTAGGGCTCGGCCTGGCCGCCTTGCAGGCCGACCACCGAGTTGGTGTAGCCGGCCGCCATGTCGCCCAGCGGCACGCCCAGCAGCGCCGCCTGGTCGGGCCGGGCATAGCGTTCGAGCAGCGCCTCCCAGTAGCCCTCGGGCAGCTGGCGCGGCAGCAGCGGGATGGCGGTTTCGGGGCCGACGATCAGCGGCGCGGGGTTGGCCTGCAGCTGCTCGCCGTACCAGCGCAGCGAATCGGCTACGCCGGTGCCGGGCACGAACTTCTCGTCCTGCGGGATGTTGCCCTGCATCAGCGCCACCTCCATCACCAGCGGCTGGCCGGCCGGCGGCGCGGCCAGGTCCAGGTGCCGCCAGCCCCACAG
>JAEXBL010000412.1 GCA_023394015.1 Pseudomonadota bacterium
TCCAGGCCGACGATGCGGTCCATCGGGTCGCCCTTGGCGGTCAGCATCAGCACCGGCACGCGCGCGACCGCACCGGGCAGCGCGCGGATGCGGCGGCACACCTCCAGCCCGTCGATGCCGGGCAGCATCAGGTCGAGAATCACCAGGTCGATGGCCTTGTCCTGCACCGCCGCCAGGCCGGCCTCGCCGTCGGGCACGTGCGTCACCGCAAAGCCGGACTGCGTGAGGTACTCGCCCACCATGGCGGCCAGGCGTTCGTCGTCTTCGATCATCAGCAGGTGTTGCGTGCTCATGCGCTCCTCTCTTGGCACGGCCCTGGCGCTGGCAGGCAGCCTGGGCCGACCCTGAATCATGACCGCGCCGCGCTGGGGCCGATTGAACGCGGGGTAAAGATAGGTAAACCGCGCCGGCGACAGGCTGGTGCGAGACGCCATGGCCTCACGCTAGCAGCCCCGCCGCGCGGCGCATGCAACACATGACCCATGACGAATGACCGCGCTCTGACGAGCGCATGACAAATGACCAAAGATCCCCGCCCGCACGGGGCTTTGTCATTGGTCATTCGTCATGGCGCGCCAGCGCCGGTCATGGAGCGCAGCAAAGTCATGCTTCACGCCGGTGCGCGTCGCTGCGCCCGCGCAGCCAGCGCCACCAGCAGCAGCACCGGCGCGCCCAGCAGCGCGGTGCTGGTGAAGAAGCCCGCGTAGCCGAAGGCGTTGACGTAGTCGCCCGAGAAGCCGGCCACGAACTTCGGCAGCATCAGCATCAGCGACGAGAACAGCGCGTACTGCGTGGCCGAGTAGCTGATGTTGGTCAGGCTGCTCAGATAGCCCACGAAGGCGGCCGAGGCGATGCCGCTGGCCAGGTTGTCGGCCGACACCACGGCGATCAGCGCCGGCACGCTGTGGCCGTGGCCGGCCAGCCAGGCGAACAGCAGGTTGGTCAGCGCGCTCAGCAGCGCGCCCAGCATCAGGATGCGCATGACGCCAAAGCGCAGCGACAGGCTGCCACCCACGAAGGCGCCCAGCAGCGTCATCACCACGCCGTAGATCTTGGTCACCGCCGCCACCTCGTCCTTGGTGTAGCCCATGTCGACGTAGAACGGATTCGCCATGATGCCCATCACCACGTCGCTGATGCGGTAGACGGCGATCAGCGCCAGGATCAGCGCCGCCTGCCACTGGTAGCGGCGGAAGAAATCGGCAAACGGCTCGATCAACGCGCCCTGCACCCACTCGCGCGCGCTGCGCGCCGCCGGCAGCGGCACCGGCGCCGGCTCGGGCGAGATCAGCACCGTCAGCACGCCCAGCGCCATCGACGCCGCCATCACCAGGTAAGCCACCTGCCAGGCGTGGTTGTCGTAGCCCGCCGCGTCCCCTTGAGCGCGCGCGGCCAGCCACAGCACGCCGGCGCCGGCCCAGATCATGGCCAGGCGGTAGCCCGTCTGGTAGCTGGCGGCCAGCGCCGGCTGCTGCGCGGTGGGCGCCGATTCGATGCGGTAGGCGTCCAGCGCGATGTCCTGCGTGGCCGAGGCGAAGGCCACCGCCAGCGCGCACCACACCAGCAGCGTCAGCCCGTGGCGCGGGTCGGCCAGCGCCATGCCCACCAGCCCGGCGATCACGCCGGCCTGCCCCAGCAGCAGCCAGCTGCGGCGGCGGCCCAGCCAGCGCGTCAGCCCCGGCAGCGGCAACCGGTCCACCAGCGGCGCCCAGGCCCACTTGAAGCCGTAGGCCAGGCCCACCCAGCTCAGGTAGCCGATGGTGCTGCGGTCGATGCCCGCCTCGCGCAACCGGAAGGCCAGCGTGCCCAGCACCAGCAGCAGCGGCAGCCCGGCCGCAAAGCCCAGCGCCAGCATGCGCAGGCTGGCCGGCTGCAGGTACACCTTCAGCGTGTCGGCCCACGACGGCTTGGGTGCCGGCGCCGCTTCCCCCATGCGAACGCTGTCAGACAAGGACTGCACCCGTTGGCGCCGCCGGCGCCCGGCAAGCGCGCCGCGCTTGCGTTATCTTGGCTCTTTCCATCGGCCCGATTATTCACCCGCATTCACCCGCCCATGTGCTGGCTCTGCAACACCCAAGCTGCCCTGTCCTCCGCCGCCGGCAAGGCCAGCGCCCATTCGCCGTGGGCGCCACGCCGCGCCTTTCTGCTGGCCGGCGTCGGCGCCGCCGCCGCGCCCGCGCTGGCGCAGGTGGACGTGGGGCGTGCCTCGTCGCTGCGCCGCCTGGTGCCGGCCGAGGCGTTGGAGCAGGCCTCGCAAAAGGAATACGCCGAACTGATGGCCCAGGCCCGCGCCAAGGGCGCGCTGGCCGGCGACCAGCACCCGCAGGTGCGCCGCCTGCGCGGCATCGCCCAGCGGCTGATCCCGCACACCGCGCCGTGGAACGAGCGCGCCCGCGGCTGGCGCTGGGAGGTCAACCTGATCGGCAGCCCGCAGGTCAACGCCTTTTGCATGCCCGGCGGCAAGATCGCCTTCTTCAGCGGCATCCTGGACCAGCTGAAGCTGAGCGACCACGAGGTGGCGATGATCATGGGCCACGAGATGGCCCACGCGCTGCGCGAGCACGCCCGCGAGCGCATCGCCAAGACGCAGGCCACCGGGCTGGGCCTGTCGCTGGCGGCCTCGCTGTTCGGGCTGGGGCAGCTGGGCGACGTGGGCGCGCAGATCGGCACCCAGTTGCTCAGCCTGAAGTACAGCCGCGACGACGAGACCGAGGCCGACCTGGTGGGCCTGGAGGTGGCCGCCCGCGGCGCCTACGACCCCGCCGCCAGCGTCAGCCTGTGGAACAAGATGATGGCCGCCAGCCGGCGCCAGGGCGGCAGCAGCTTCCTCTCCAGCCACCCCAGCGGGCCCGAGCGCATCCGCCAGTTGCAGGCCAACATCCCGCGCGTGCAGGGCCTGTACCAGCAGGCGCGACGCGGCCAGCCCGCGGGCGCGCGCCCGCCATCGCCCCGCCACGACACGCCGGTCGGCCACGCCATTGGCGCGCGTTGAGCCCTTGGCCCCCATGCCACCGCCCCTCGACGCCGTCAGCGCCTACTACAGCGACACGCTGCGGCGCTTCGGCGCCACGCCTCGGGGCGTGGACTGGCCCAACCGGCCGAACCAGGAACTGCGCTTCGTGCAGCTGCTCAAGCTGTGCGACTTCACCGAGCCGCGCACGCTCAACGACGTGGGCTGCGGCTATGGCGCGCTGCGCGGCTTTCTAAGCCGGCGCCATCGGCGCGCACGCATCGACTACCTGGGCACCGACGTTGCCGCCGCCATGGTGGCCGCCGCGCGCCGGCGCTGGCGCCACCGCGCCGACTGCGCCTTCGAGCGGGCCGAGGGCGCCGTGCGCGTGGCCGACTACTCGCTGGCCAGCGGCCTCTTCAACGTCAAGCTCGACTGCCCGCTGCCCGAGTGGGAGGCGCTGGTGGCGCGCACGCTGGACAACCTGCACCGCCACAGCCGGCTGGGCTATGCGGTCAACTTCATCGCGCCGCCCGCGCCGGGCCAGCCCAGCCCGCCCCAGCTGTACCGGCCGCCGGCCGAGCGCTGGCTGGCGCACATCGCCGCCGCGCACCAAGGCGCGCAGGCCACGCTGCTGCGCGGCCACGGGCTGCCCGAATACACGCTGCTGGTGCGCCAGGCGGACTACCTCGTTTGTGCTTGAGGCGCCCGCGCGCCGCATGCCACAGTGGCGGCGTTCGCCATCCAACCGACGTCACAGGAGATACACCGTGGGCTACTTCATGGCTTATGCCGACATCCAGATTCCCAGCCTGCTGGACCAGCTCAACCAGCGTTTTGCGCCCGCGCAGCCCGACGTCGGCGGCGAGAACATGTACGGCGGCATGGCCGAGATGACCGAGATCCAGAAGGAGTTCGGCATCTTCAAGAAAGGGCGGCCGCTGCAGCAAAGCATGCGCGCGCTGCACCTGAGCGCAGGCAACAACGCCGTGCGCCAGCGCTGGCTGAGGCTGATCGAGGGCCTGTCCAGGCACCCCTCCAGCCGCGACGGCGAAAACGGGGGCGAGGCCATCGTCAACGCCTTGCTGGAGAACTTTGCCGCCAAGCAGCCGCTGCCGGTGTTCTTCACCTCGCACGACATGCAGGGCAAGCCCGTCAAGGACAGCCCGGTGCTCATCACCGCCGGCGCCCGGCCGCTGCACTACCTGGAGACGGATTACCTGGTGATCTCGCTGCCCATGCAGTCGCAGCAGGCCGCCGAGCGCATGCGCAGCCAGCAGGCTGGCTAACGCCCGGCCGCCGCGCCCGCGCGGGCCGACACGGCGCGCCACGCCGGGCGCCAGAAGGCGGCGCCGGTCGCCTCCAGCAAGGCACCGGCCTGCGCCAGCCAGTCGGCCGGCCGCTGGGTGGCCGTGGCCGTGGC